>NZ_JBEXSD010000076.1:0-22400 GCF_040613495.1 Nocardioides sp. NPDC006273
GGTCCCGGCGGCCAGTCGGTCAACACCACCGACTCGGCGGTCCGGCTGACCCACCTCCCCACCGGCACCGTGGTCTCCTGCCAGAACGAGATCGACACGCTCGCTCACCCGAGGGCCTGAACGGAGTGGCCCTCGACGGACGGGGGCGGCGGCGGCTCGACCGTCGGGGCACACCTCGTCTGGCGCTCACGGCCGACCAGCGAGAGCATGTCTCACATGACGCAGACCGCAACCGTCGTAGGCGCCGGACCGAACGGCCTGGCGGCCGCGATCGTGCTCGCCCAGCGCGGGGTGAAGGTCGTCGTGCTGGAGGCCGCGGAGACGGTCGGCGGCGGCACTCGCACCGCCGAGCTGACCGCCCCCGGGCTGCGTCACGACATCTGCTCGGCGATCCATCCGCTCGGGGTGGCCTCGCCGTTCCTGCGTGAGCTCGAGCTGGAGAAGTACGGTCTGACCTGGCGTTACCCCGAGATCGAGCTCGCCCATCCCATCGATGAGGACCAGGCCGCACTGCTGCACCGCTCCATCGATGAGACGGCCGCCGGGCTGGGCGTCGACGGGCCGCGCTGGAAGCAGGTCTTCGGCCCGGTCGTACGCGACTTCGACTCGATCGCCGACCACGTCCTCGGTCCGATGCTGCGCGTCCCCCGCCACCCGTTCCGGATGGCCGCCTTCGGGCTGCGGGCCGCGCCGCCGGCCACCGTGCTCGCCCGGGCCTTTCGCGAGGAGCGGGCGAAGGCGCTCTTCGCCGGCTGCGCCGCGCACGCTTTCCAGCCGCTGCACCGCCCGGGCACGGCCGCCGTGGGCACCGTGCTCCTGGTCAGCGGACATCGCTACGGCTGGCCGGTCGCCGAGGGCGGCTCGCATGCGATCACCCTCGCCATGGCGCAGCTCCTCGAGGAGCTCGGCGGCACGATCCTCACCGGCACCACGGTCCGCGGCCTCGCCGACCTGCCCGAGTCCGACGTCACCTTGTTCGACACCAGCCCCGAAGCCCTCGCCGACATCGCCGGTGCCGCTCTCCCCCAGCGGTCACGCCGGGCGATGCGGAGATGGAAGTACGGCCCCGCGGCGTACAAGCTCGATCTGGCCGTCCGCGGCCCCATCCCGTGGCGCGACCCGGAGATCGCCCGCGCGGGGACGGTCCATCTCGGTGGGACCATCGCCGAGGTCGCGGAAAGCGAGCGGGAGATCGCGGCGGGCCGGATGCCGGAGCGGCCGTTCGTGCTGCTGGGCCAGCAGTACGTCGCCGACCCGTCACGCTCGGCCGGCGGCCTGAACCCGGTCTGGGCCTATGCCCAGGTCCCGCACGCCTACGAAGGCGACGCGACCGATGCTGTCCTGGCCCAGATCGAGCGCTTCGCTCCCGGCTTCCGGTCCCAGATCGTCGACACCCACGTCACCACGCCGGCCGACTACGCGGCGTACAACCTCAACTACGTCGGCGGCGACATCGGCACCGGCGCCAACACCCTGCGCCAGCTCATCATCCGTCCCACGCTCGCCACCTACGACACCGGCATCCCCGGGATGTACCTCTGCTCCGCGGCCACCCCGCCGAGCCCCGGCGTCCACGGCATGTGCGGCTACCACGCTGCCCACCGCGCCCTGCGCCACGTAGCCGCCGAGTCGGCGTAACTGTCCCACCCACAGTCCCCGAGTCGGCGCAACTGCCCCGCTCATAGTCGCCGAGTCGGCGAGGACGGTAGTGCGCCAGAAACCTGTGCCTGCGGCGTACGTCCTGATTAGTGTCTCGCCCATGCCACAAGCCCATCTGCGCACCGAGCGCCTCGAGCTGGTCCCGCTGAGCGAGGAGCATCTGTCGTTCCTCATCGAGCTCAACTCCGACCCTGTGGTGCTCCGCTATCTGTTCAGCCGCGCGCTCACGCCGGAGGAGACCGAGGAGCGGATGCACAGGTGGATCCGGGTGGCGAAGGAGTCCGACGGGCAGGGCAAGTGGATCGCGTACGCCGCCGGGGAGCCGATCGGGCTCTACATGCTCGAGCCGCCCGATGCCCCGCCGCGCACCGACGCCGCCGAGCTGGGCTATCGGCTGCCGCAGCGTTACTGGCGCAAGGGCTATGCGAAGGAGGGCTCGCTCGAGCTGCTCCGCCACGGGTTCGAGGACCTCGGCGTCGAGCGGGTGATCGCGCAGACGATGGCCGTCAACGAGGCCTCCCGCGCGACGATGGTGGCGGTCGGGATGAGCTTCGCGCGCAGCTTCCACGAGGACTTCGAGGAGCCGCTCGCCGGGCACTCCGAGGGCGAGGTCGAGTACGAGATCACCCGCGAGACCTGGTCGCGGTCTCAGGTGGGCGGATAGACCCCGGCTCCCCGAGGTCGTCGAAGTCGTCGAAGTCGTCGAAGTCCTCGAGGTTGCGCAGGTGTCGGATCGGGCTCATCCAGAGAACGACCGGCCCGAGCAGGAGCACCGCAGCGGATACGAGGAGCGTGACCCGAGGACCGACCAGCTCCGCGCTGAGCCCGGCCACGATGCTGCCGACCGGAATGAGTCCCCACGACACGAACCGCACGGTCGCCATCACGCGCGAGAGCAGCTCCGGCGGACTGGCGACCTGCCGGTAGGTCCGGGTGACCACGCTGCCGGGCACGACACTGCCGGCGAAGATCAGGTTCCCGGCGGCGAAGCAGACCCAGCCGGCCCAGCCGCTCCCGAGCGGGATCACCGCTGCCCCGATCGCACCGAGCAGGCCCTCGAACATCAGCAGCCTGGCGGAGCCGAACCGACGCACCAGCCAGGGCGTGATCGCCGCGAAGGCCAGCGAGCCGATGCCCTCGGAGGCGAGCAGGATGCCGACGAGACCGGGCGGGGTGTCGAGCTCACGGACCAGGTAGTAGGCGAACAGCGCGAGCTGGACCCCACACACGAAGTTGACCACACAGGCCCACCACATCGCCGGCGCCATCACCGGGTGCCGGGTCACGAACCGCCAGCCCTCGGCCACCATCGACGCGATCGACCCCGCGGCGTCCCCCTGGGGCTGACGGCGCTCGGGCAGCCGCTGCAGCAGGAGCGCGGAGCCGAGGTACGAGAGGGCATCGACGAACAGCGCGGGGACCGCGCCGATCACCTGGACGAGCAGACCGCCGAGCGACGGGCCGCCCAGCTGGGTCGCGGCGTGAGTTCCGGAGATGAGACTGTTCCGGCTGGTCAGCTGCTCTTTCGGGACCACGCTCGGCAGGAATGTCGTGTTCGCGGCGAAGAAGAGCACCTCGGCGAAGTTGACCGCGAGCGCAACGACCAGCAGCTGGACCAGCGTGAGTCCGCCGGCCCACCACACCAACGGAACACTGAGGATCGCGGCGGCGCGCGCGAGGTCGGCGAGGACCTGTACGCGGCGCAGCGGGAGCCGCTGCACGATCGCCCCCGCGGGCAGGCCGATGAGGATCCAGGCGAGGTACCCGGCTGCCGCCAGCAGCCCCATCTCGAACGCGCTCGCCCCCAGCACCGTCACCGCGGTCAGCGGCAGCGCTACGGCGGTGACCGCCGTGCCAACGCCGCTCAATGTGCCGGCGGACCAGTAAAGCCAGAATGACCGCGCCACGCGGCGTACCTCTTCCATTCGAGCCCTCTCAGAGTGAGTTCCAAATTGGAACTCTATGCAATCATGTCGGTGTCGAGTCCGCCAACCCGAATCAGCTCGACCGGACCAAGGAGACGCCGATGCGCCGCGATGACCTCACCGACGCCGACTGCGGGATCGCGCAGGCGCTCGGTGTCATCGGTGACTGGCAGAGCCTGCTGATCGTGCGCGAGTGTGCCGCGGGGGTGACCCGGTTCGACGGCCTGGTCCGAGAGCTCGGCCTCAGCCGCCGCGCGCTCACGGAGCGGCTCAACTCTCTCGTCGCCGACGGCGTCCTGGCCAAGCACGCCTACACCGACCGCCCGGTGCGCCACGACTACCGCCTGACCGGACGCGGCCGCGGGCTGCTGCCCGTCCTGGTCGCTCTCCAGGAGTGGGGCACCCAGCACGTCATGGGCGACGGCACCCTGACCGCGACCGCCGGACCGGACGAGGAACGCCGCCTCGAGGACCTGCTCGGCACGACACCGCCGACCGTCGAGCTCACCTCGCACCGCGACACCCGCCTCCGACTCACCACCGCGGGCACCTGGACCGTCGCCTTCTTCTTCCCCGGCGCCTATGCGCCGAAGAGCCACGGCTATCCCCCGGGCTGGGGCGACATCCCCGGGACCCGGGGCTGCACGCTGGAATGCCAGACGTACGCCGAGCACGACTCCGACTTCGCCGCCGCCGGCGCCCGCGTGGTCGGCGTGAGCACGCAGCGCACCGACCAGCTGGCCGCGTTCGCGGAACATGCCGACCTGCCGTACGACCTCGCCTCCGATTCCGACGGGGTCGCCGCGAGCGCCTACCGACTGCCGGTCTTCCGTGCCGGCGGCGCTGACCGGCTCAAGAGGGTCTCGCTCCTCCTGGACCCTGCCGGCGTCGTACGGCACGTCCAGGCCCCGATCACCGACCCGGCCGGATCAGTCGACGACATGCTCGCCGTTCTGCGCGAGCGAACTTCCGTCGCCGGCGCTACCGACCCCGGGACGCGGAAACCCAGGGGGTAGGCTGCGAGCACGCTCGTGGTGCAGGAACCCGGTGAGAGTCCGGGGCGGTTCCGCCACTGTGTTGTCCGCGTTGGAGCGCGGACACAGCCAGACACTGGCCACGGGTGATCCGACCGATCGATGGGGCGAGAACCCCTGAGGAGGAATCTGGCCGTGGCCGATCCTGCACGCGTACGCATCGCTCTTCTCTCCACCTCCGACACGGACCTGCTCTCGGCCCGTGCCAGCGAGGCCGACTACGTCTGGGCGAACCCGTCGCGGCCCGCCGACCTCGACCGCGTCGTCGCCGACGCCGATCTGGTCGTCTTCCGGCTCCTCGGCTCGCCCAACGATCTTTGGGACGGCCTGAGCGCCGTCAAGGAGCGGGGCACGCCGGTGGTGGTCCTCGGCGGCGAGCAGCAGCCGAGCGCCGAGCTGATGGAGCACTCCACGGTCCCGATGGGCGTCGCCGCGGAGGCGCACCGCTATCTGGCCGAGGGCGGTCCGGGCAACCTCGCCCAGCTGCACGCGTTCCTCTCCGACACGGTCCTGCTGACCGGGGTCGGGTTCGAGCCGCCGGCGGAGGTGCCGGCCTGGGGGTTCGCGGACCGTGCCTCGACGGTCGGGCATCTCGACAAGCTCGATGACCGGCCGAAGATCGGGATCCTCTACTACCGCGCCCACGAGACCAGCGGGAACACCGCGTTCGCGCACGCGCTGGCCGATGCCATCGACGCGACCGGAGCGGCCACCGGCGTACCCGTCTTCGCGGGCTCCCTCCGCTCTGCCCCCGACGACCTCTACGAGGCGCTCGGCAGCCTCGACGCGCTGATCGTGACCGTGCTCGCGGCCGGCGGCTCCGTGCCGGCCTCGGCGAGCGCCGGCGGTGAGGACGAGGCCTGGGACGTGGAGCGGATGGCGGCGCTGGACATCCCGGTCCTGCAGGGCCTGTGCCTGACCAGCTCGCGCGCGGAGTGGGAGGCCTCCGACGACGGCGTGACGCCGCTCGACTCGGCGAACCAGATCGCGATCCCGGAGTTCGACGGGCGGATCATCACCGCGCCGTTCTCCTTCAAGGAGCTCGACGAGCAGGGGCTCCCCCACTACGTCGCCGACCCCGAGCGCACCGCGCGGGTCGCCAGGATCGCGGTCAACCACGCGCGTCTGCGGCACACGTCCAACCAGGACAAGCGCCTCGCGCTCGTGCTCTCCGCCTACCCGACCAAGCACTCCCGCATCGGCAACGCCGTCGGCCTGGACACCCCGGTCTCCGCGATCCGGATGCTCCGGCGGCTGCGCGAGGAGGGCTATGACCTCGGGCAGGACAACGAGGTCGTACGCATCATCGACGGCTCCGACGACACGGCTGCCGGGGACGCGCTGATCCACGCGCTGATCGCGGCCGGGGGCCAGGACGAGGAGTGGCTGACCAACGCCCAGCTCACCGACGCCCACGTCCGCATCTCCAAGGCCTCCTACGACGAGTGGACCGCGGATCTCCCCGCTGACCTGCGCGAGCAGATGGTCGAGACCTGGGGTGAGTCGCCGGGGGGCCTGTTCGTCAACGACGATGGCGAGCTCGTGCTCGCCACGCTCCAGGCCGGCAACATCGTGATCCTGATCCAGCCGCCGCGCGGGTTCGGCGAGAACCCGGTCGCGATCTACCACGACCCGGACCTGCCCCCGAGCCACCATTACCTGGGTGCCTACCGCTGGCTCGAGCACGGTTTCAAGGCCGACGCGGTCGTCCATCTCGGCAAGCACGGCTCGATGGAGTGGCTGCCCGGCAAGAACGCCGCCCTCTCGGCCTCCTGCGGTCCGGACGCGGCCATCGGCAACATGCCGCTGATCTACCCGTTCCTGGTCAACGACCCCGGCGAGGGCGCCCAGGCCAAGCGCCGCGCGCACGCCACGATCGTCGACCACCTGGTGCCGCCGATGGCACGCGCGGAGTCCTACGGCGACATCGCGCGACTGGAGGGGCTGATGGAGGAGTACGACCGGATCTCCTCCATGGACCCGGCCAAGCTGCCCGCCATCCGTGGCGAGATCTGGCAGCTGATGAAGGCCGCCGAGCTCCACCGCGACCTCGGCCTGGAGGAGCGGCCCGAGGACGACGACTTCGACGACTTCATGCTCCACATCGACGGCTGGCTCTGCGAGATCAAGGACGCCCAGATCCGCGACGGGCTGCACGTTCTCGGTGCCGCACCCGAGGGCGAGGCCCGGGTCAACCTGGTGCTCTCGATCCTGCGCGCCGCGCAGGTCTGGGGCGGCGTCGGTGGCGCCGTGCCCGGGCTCCGGGCGGCGCTCGGGCTCAAGGAAAACGCCGAGACGAAGGCGGTCGACGAGATCGAGGCCAAGGCCCGGGACCTGGTGCAGCGGATGGACGCAGCAGGCTGGGACCCGGCCGCTGCCGCGACCCTTCACGACGACCCCGCGGTGCGGCAGGTGCTCGTCTTCGCCGCCGAGCAGGTGGTGCCGCGGCTGAACGGGACGACCGACGAGCTGTCCGCCGTCCTGCACGCGCTGGACGGTGGCTTCGTCCCCGCGGGGCCGTCGGGCTCGCCGCTGCGGGGGCTGGTCAACGTACTTCCGACCGGGCGCAACTTCTACACCGTCGACCCGCGCGCGGTGCCGTCGCGGCTGGCGTGGCAGACCGGGCAGGCGATGGCCGACTCGCTGCTGCAGCGCTACCTGGACGAGACCGGCGACTACCCCACCTCGGTCGGGCTCTCGGTGTGGGGCACGTCCGCGATGCGTACGGCCGGTGACGACATCGCCGAGGTGCTCGCGCTGCTCGGCGTCCGCCCCGAATGGGACGAGGCCTCGCGCCGCATCACCCACCTCGACATCATCTCGCTCGAGGAGCTGGGCAGGCCCCGGATCGACGTGACCGTACGCATCTCCGGGTTCTTCCGCGACGCGTTCCCGCACGTCGTCTCGATGCTCGACGACGCGGTCCGGATGGTGGCGGACCTCGACGAGTCTCCCGAGGACAACTACGTCCGCGCGCACACGCTCGCGGACCTCGCCGAGCACGGCGACCAGCGCCGCGCGACGTCGCGGATCTTCGGCTCCAAGCCCGGTTCGTACGGGGCCGGGATCCTGCAGGTGATCGAGGCCGGCAACTGGCGCTCCGATGCCGACCTGGCGGATGTCTACACGGCGTGGGGCGGCTTCGCCTACGGCCGCGACCTCGACGGCGCCCCGGCGGCGGACGCCATGCGCGCCAACTACCGCCGGATCAAGGTCGCCGCCAAGAACGTCGACTCCGCCGAGCACGACATCGCCGACTCCGACGACTACTTCCAGTACCACGGCGGCATGGTCGCCACCGTCCGCGCGCTCACCGGCTCGGACCCGAAGGCGTACGTCGGTGACTCCACCTCCCCCGACGCCATCAAGACCCGCACCCTGCAGGAGGAGACCAACCGCGTCTTCCGGGCCCGGGTGGTCAACCCGCGCTGGATCTCGGCGATGCAGCGCCACGGCTACAAGGGCGCCTTCGAGCTGGCCGCGACCGTCGACTACCTCTTCGGCTTCGACGCGACCGCCGGCGTGGTGCAGGACTGGATGTACGAGAAGCTCGCCCGCGAGTACGTCCTGGACGAGACCAACCAGGAGTTCATGCGGACCTCGAACCCGTGGGCTCTGCGTGGAATCGTGGAGCGGCTGCACGAGGCGGCGGAGCGCGGGCTGTGGGAGTCGCCCGACCCCGAGGTCGTCGCGGCGATGCAGGAGATCTATCTCGACATCGAAGGTGACCTGGAAGCGCAAGCTACCGAGGAGCGAAGCGACGTAAGGTCGGAAGAGTGACGCGCACGATCAAGATCATCGGCGTCGGCCCGGGTGACCCCGACCAGGTCACCTTGGAGGCCGTCGCCGCGATGCGGTCGGTCGACTACTTCCTCGTCACCGACAAGTCGGGCACGGCCAAGGGCGGGATGCCGGATCCGCTGGTGCGGGCCCGCGAGGAGCTGCTCGACCGCCACCTCGACGAGCCGGCGCGGGTGGTCAAGGTCGCCGACGCGCCCCGCGAGCGGCGCGAGGAGTTCACCGGCACCGACGCGGAGTATCGGGCGGCGGTCGCCGCCTGGCACCGGGCCCGGGTCGAGAAGTATCTCGCCGTGCTGGCCGAGAACCCCGGCGACGTCGGCTTCCTGGTCTGGGGCGACCCGGCGTTCTACGACTCCACGATCCGGGTCGTCGACCAGATCGCTGAAAGGCTCGACGTCGAGGTCGACGTCGTCCCCGGCATCTCCTCGGTGCAGCTGCTCGCCGCGCGTCATCGACTCGTCCTCCATGACGTCGGGCGCCCGCTCTACGTCACCACCGGCCGTGCGGTGCACGAGGCCGTCGAGGCCGGTCACGACAATCTCGTGGTGATGCTCAACCGCGTCGTCGACCTGCCCGGCCTCGAGGACTGGCGGATCTGGTGGGGCGGCAACCTCGGCACTCGTGAGGAGGAGCTGGTCGCCGGCACCGTCGGTGAGGTCCTGCCGGCGATCGAGGAGTCCCGGAACCGGCTGCGGGAGACGTCCGGGTGGGTCATGGACATCTACCTTCTGCGGGCTCCGCGCCGATGAGTGGGCTGCTCGTCGCCGGCACGACTTCCGACGCGGGCAAGTCGGTGGTCACGACCGGGCTGTGCCGGGCGTTCGCTCGCCGGGGTGTGAAGGTGGCGCCTTACAAGGCGCAGAACATGTCGAACAATTCCATGGTGGTCTCGACAAGCTCGACCTCCGGGGACTGGGTCTCGACAAGCTCGACCACCGGGGGCGGCTCGGCACCTGACGGGACGATGGCCGAGATCGGCCGGGCGCAGTGGGTGCAGGCGCTGGCTGCCCGGGTGACTCCGGAGCCGGCGATGAACCCGGTGCTGCTCAAGCCGGGCTCCGACCGCCGCAGCCACGTGGTGCTGATGGGGCAGCCTGCCGGCGAGGTGTCCTCGCACGACTGGGAGGCGGGCCGCCGGCATCTGGCGACCGCGGCCCATGCGGCGTACGACGACCTCTCCGCCCGCTTCGACGTGATCGTCGCCGAGGGCGCGGGGAGTCCGGCCGAGATCAACCTGCGGGCGGGCGACTACGTGAACATGGGGTTGGCGCAGCACGCCGGGCTGCCGACCGTGGTCGTGGGCGACATCGACCGCGGCGGGGTCTTCGCGGCGATGTACGGCACCCTCGCCCTTCTCGATGCCGCGGACCAGGCGCTGATCAGCGGGTTCGTGATCAACAAGTTCCGCGGTGACGTCGGGCTGCTGGCTCCCGGTCTCAGCTCCCTCGAAAAGCTCACCGAGCGCCCGGTCTTCGGCGTACTCCCCTGGGAGCCGTCGTTGTGGCTCGACTCGGAGGACGCCCTCGATCTGGAGGGTCGCCGCGCGGCGGCCGGCGCCACCCGGAAGGTCGCAGTCGTACGCCTCCCCCGGATCTCCAACTTCACCGACGTCGACGCGCTCGGCCTGGAGCCGGACCTCGACGTCGTCTTCGCCTCCTCGCCGGCTGATGTCGCCGACGCCGATCTCGTCGTGCTCCCCGGCACCAGGTCCACGATCAGCGACCTCGCCTGGCTCCGCTCGCGTGGCCTGGACGTGGCCATCACCGAGCACGTACGCCGCGGCCGCCCGCTCCTCGGGATCTGCGGTGGGTTCCAGATGCTCGGTCGCGTGATCGCCGATCCTGACAGGGTCGAGGGGAAGGTCGCCGAGGTCGAGGGGCTGGGCCTGCTCGACGTACGCACCGACTTCTCCCCCGCCAAGAACCTCCGCCTGCCCACCGGGTCGGCGCTCGGGGTCGAGGCGAGCGGCTACGAGATCCACCACGGCCGGATCACCCGCGGCGACGGGGTGGAGGAGTTTCTCGGCGGTGCCCGTTCTGGGCAGGTCTTCGGGACGATGTGGCACGGCAGCCTGGAGGGCGATGCGCTGCGGGGTGCCTTCCTCGAGGCGACGTTGGGCCGGGAGCCGTCGGACGTCTCGTTCCCGGCTGCTCGTGAGCGGCGGATGGATCTGATCGGCGACCTCGTCGAGGAGCACCTCGATGTCGACGCCCTGCTCGACCTCGCTCTCACTGGTCGACACGACGTCGTGAGGAACGAACGACGTCGTGTCGAGACCAGCGGGGAGAGCGGCTCGACCAGCGCGGGGAGCGCCCGATGAGGTTGTTGATCCTCGGCGGCACGAGCGAGGCCCGTGAGCTCGCCGTGCAACTGATCGACGTCGGTGTCGACGTCACCTCCTCCCTCGCAGGCAGGGTCGCGCGACCGCGGCTGCCCGTCGGAGAGGTACGGATCGGTGGGTTCGGTGGCGTCGACGGGCTCAAGGCGGCGCTCGACGGGTTCGACGCGGTCGTCGACGCGACCCATCCGTTCGCGCGCGGGATGTCGGCCAACGCGGCCGCGGCCTGTGCGCAGACCGGCCATCCGCTGCTCAGACTGGAACGGCCCGGCTGGCCGACCGACCCCTCCTGGGCCTACGTCGATACCCACGACCAAGCCGCCACGCTCGCCGCCGACCTCGGCAAGCGTCCCTTCATCACGGTCGGACGCCAGGAGCTCGCCCGGTTCGTCCGCGCTCTCGGTGAACACGCCGCGCTGGCCCGCGTGGTCGATCCTCCCGAGCTCGACCTCCCCGAGCCGTGGACGCTGCTGACCAGCCGCGGACCCTACGACCTCGGCGGCGAGCTCGTGCTGATGCGCGAGCACGGCACCGACGTACTCATCACCAAGGACTCCGGCGGCGCCTACACCTGGCCGAAGATGGCGGCGGCCGCCGAGCTGGGCGTGCAGGTGGTCGTCGTCCGTCGACCCGCCGGGGCCGGCGACGTGGCGACGGTCGATGACGTCGCCGAAGCGGTGAGCTGGGTGCTGGGTCGGCGATCGCTATGACAGCGGGTCCGACCTCGTGAACGTCTTCACAAAGCGGGACCCTCAGTCACAGGCACGGGTCCTCGTGGGTATGTCCGTGACCGACGTCGACCGGCGCGACGAGATCCTCGGCTGGGCGCGCGACCACGACGCGAGCGCCGCCTTCCTGCAGCTGGGCGACCCGTCGCTCTCCCACGAGCTGACCCGCCTGGCCGACAAGGGCGCCGAGACCATCATGCTGATCGGCATCAGCCTCGGCCCGCTCGCCCCGGGCCACTCCTGGCTACGCCGGATCGCCGCCCACTGGTGGCGCGAGCGCCCCGGCCGGCGACCTGAGATCCAGGTCGCGACCCGACTGGTGACCACCCCCGACGCGCTGGCCGACGAGCTGGCCGAGACCCGTCCGCTCACCGGCACCGAGCCCGGGCTCACCTCACCGGCATGGGAGCAGGTGCCCGACCACGTACGCCAGGTCCTGATCTGCCGCGGCCCCCGCTGCACCGCGAAGGGCTCGGAGGAGACCGCCCGGGCGGTGGTCCTGGGCGCGATGGAGGCCGGGCTCGGCGACGACGACCTGCTGATCACCCACACCGGCTGCCTGTTCCCGTGCAACCAGGCGCCAGTGATCAGCGTGCAGCCCGACGACGTCTGGTACGGCAACGTGGAAGCGGCCGCCGCCCGGGTGATCGTGCGTGATCACCTGGCCGACGGCCGCCCCGTGGAGACCTACCGCCTCCCCCGCTGATCCGGGTCGAGCTACTGATCCGGTGGTCGAGCTTGTCGAGACCTCACAGGCTCGCGGCCAGGGCCTTCCGCTCCGCGACGGCGCGCTCCGCCGCGTACAACCGGCCGACCAGGCCGGTCAGTGCCACCCCGAGCAGGCCCCACATCGTGGCGAGCGTGATGAGGGACGCGAGCCGGAAGGACCACAGCGTGTCCGCCGGGAAGTCGCCGATCTCGTTGACCGTGACGAAGAGGTGACCCGCGACGACCACGACCAGCAGATAGGCGGCGGTGCCGCCGACCACGGCCGCGTAGGTCCCGACCCGCTCCCGCAGTCGCACCGCGCCATAGGTGGCGAGCACGGCCGCGAGGACGGAGACGAGCAGGTAGCCGAAGTAGACCGACGTACGCAGCCCGATGGTGTCCCCGCTGCCGACCGCGGGTGGCGTGGCCGGATATTTGAGGAAAGGCACCAGCGCGACCGCGACGAACCCGATCAGCGTGACGAGCGCCGTCGACTGGCTTGGCGTGAGCCGTCCGAGGCGCCCCAGCGCGGCGGCGGCGACCAGCCCGAGGATGCCCCCGAGCGCGACGCCAACGGCCAGGGTGCCGGTCAGCAGACCCCAGGTGCTCTGGTTCGTGCGGGGGACCTCGGCGGCCTCGTCACCGCCCTCGTCGCCTTCGGCGGCATGCGAGTGCGAGTGCCCGTCGCCGCCGCTGTCTCCTGATGATATGGCCTCCAGCGCGATGGCAGCGCCGACCTGCGGCTCACCGACGGCGTACGCCACCAGGAAGGTGGCGACGCCGGCGAGGAGTCCGGCTAGCAGGCCGCGTACGAGAAATGCACGCGGGCTCATCAGTGGCAGGGGTAGCCGAGCAGGTGGCGACCGTCGTGGACCCACTCGTGGATGAGCGTGCCGGACGGGATCGAGACGGCGCCCTGGTCGGCGCTGATGAAGAAGAGCACCAGCAGACCGAGAAGGCCGAAGAAGAGCGCCCAGGGGGCGAGCTCACGGAGCGGGACGGTGGGAAGGTCGGCGCCGGCGACGGGCGCCACAGCGTGCTGCGACATATGTCCTCCTCAGGGATTTCTGCGTCCCTGTTCGATGGGGTTGGACGGACACTCGGGTCTGACTCCACCGCCGCGAGGCGATGTCACAGTAGCGCGACTGTGCCGGAGTTCCACCGGCTTCCTCGTATCCGTTGCGTGCACTATAGCCAGATCTCAGCGGAGCCACTCGTTGCCGTCGAGATTGGTGAGATGGGTGATGTCGAGCGTCGGCTCGATCCCCGACTCGGGAACGATCCCGAAGTGCTCCAGCGAGCGGCGGACCCACTCGGCGGCGTCGATGTTGAGGGGCCCGGAGACCCACATCGCGTAGGGCAGGTTGACGAACCTGTTCTCCTCGACGGCACGCAGACCGCGGGAGGCGGGGTTGGCCTTGAGGACCTTGACCTTCTCCTCGTACGACTGACCGGGGTAGTCCACGAAGTAGATGATGTCCGGATCGGCGGCGGCGATGCGCTCCCAGCCGACCTCGGTCCAGGTGTCGTCGACGTCGGCGGTCGCGTTGGTCACCCCGGCGGTGTCGAAGATCGCCTGCGGCCCGCCGAAGGAGCCGGACGTGAAGATCGCGTCGGTGCCGGAGTCGAACAGGAACGCGGTCGGCGCCTCAGCCGGTTCGGACGCGCTCTCCAAGGCCTTGCGACGCTCCTCGATGTCGGTCACGACCTCCTCCGCGGTCTCCCGGTGACCGGTCAGCTCACCGATGTTGAGCAGGTCGGTACGCAGCGCCGTCCAGGCCTCCATGGTGCCGCGGTCGCCGTCCTCCTGACGGCAGGTCTCGCTGAGCAGGTAGGTGTCGATGCCCTGCTCGTGCAACGTCTCGGGCAGCAGGTTGCGCGACTCGCTGAACCCGTAGCCCCAGCCTGCGAACATCATCTGTGGATTCACAGCGAGCACGGTCTCCAGGGTCGGGTGGTCGTCGCCGACCACGCGGAGCTCGTCGACGCGCTCGTCCGGGTAGGCGAGCTCGAGCAGCTGCTTGTCGCGCGCCAGGCCGGTGACGGCGACGAGCTCGTCGCGTGCGCCGACAGCGAGCGCGATCGAGATGATCCCGCCGTCGTAGGCGTAGAGCTCGGTGAGCGGCTCGTCGATCGTCACCTTCTCACCACAGTTCTCGACGGTGACCGCTGCCGCGCTCGCGGGACCGGAGGCGGTGGTCTCCTCCGCACCGCAGCCGGTGAGGATCGTGGCACCGAGAGCGAGTGCGGAGAGGCAGGCCAGGCGTGGGTTCATGCCGAGTGGTCCTTTCGGGGGTGGATGAGCAGGTGGGGCTGACCCAGGTGCGGGTGTGGAACCTGGACGGAGCCGACGCCGAAGTGAAGATCGACGCTGATGGCGTCGAGGACCTCGGCGGGCGGGCCATGGGCCACGACCGTCGCCGGCCCGGTGTCCGGGTCGGAGCCCTGGGGCCGGCCGAGAACCGCCAGCCGGTCGAAGGAGCGAAGCGCCAGGTCGAGGTCGTGGATCGTCGCGACCAGGGTCTCGACCCGGTCGGCGACCGTCTGCAGCAGCCGCAGCTGCCAAGCGACGTCGAGGTGGTTGGTGGGCTCGTCCAGGAGCATCACCGGGCAGTCCTGGGCGAGGCCGCGGGCCATCACCGCCCGTCGCCGCTCGCCGCCGGAGAGCCGGTCGCAGGGCTCGTCGATCCGGTCGGCCAGCCCGACGGCATCGAGAGCCGAACGGACGATATCGCGCTCCTGCGTTCCGCCTCTGGCCCAGGGCCGGGTGCGTGGCACCCGGCCGAGCGCAACCATCTCGCCGACGAGCAGCTCTGCGGAGGCGACCTCTTCCTGAGGGACGTACGCCATCCGGCGGGCACGCTCACGCGAGCTGGTCCGACTGGTCTCGTGGAGGGCACCGGCGGCGTCGGCGAGGTAGGTGTGGCCGGCGCTCGGCCGCAGCACTCCGGCGATGACCCGCAGCAAGGTCGACTTCCCCACTCCGTTCACGCCGACGATCCCGAGACTGGTGCCGGCGGGCACGTCGAGGTCGATGTCGCGAAGCACGTCGCGCTCGCCCAGGCGGACACCGACGCCGCGCAGACGCAGCACCGGACCGTTCTCGTGCGCGCTCATCCCTCACTCCCGAACCGGTACCTGCCGCGGCCCAGGAGCAGCAGGAACAGCGGCGCCCCGACGACACCGGTGACCACGCCCAGCGGGATCTCCTGTGGTCGCGCCACCAGCCGTGCCAGCACGTCGACCCACAGCAGGAACAGCCCACCGCCCAGGGCCGCGATGGGGAGGACGACCCGGTGCCGGGCGCCCACGAGCAACCGGGCCGCGTGCGGCACGATCAGCCCGACGAACCCGATCCCGCCGCTGACCGCGACCAGGACCCCGACCAGGACCGCCAACCCGACGAAAAGCGTCGTACGCAGCCCCGCGACGTTCACACCGAGCGAGACCGCGGTCTCCGGGCCCGCCGCAAGCGCGTCCAACCAGCGGTGCATGGCCAGCATCCCGACCCCCAGGGCCAGGGTGAGCGCCGCGGGCAGCCACAGCTTCTCCCAGGTGGCACCGCCAACGCTGCCGAGCATCCAGAACATCACCGAGTTGGCGGCACGGGGGTCGTCGCTCATGAAGACCAGGAACGAGGCGATCGCGGAGAGTCCCGAGGAGAGCACCACCCCGGAGAGCACCAGCCGGATCGGAGTCAGCCCACCCTGCGCGGTCGCCACCAACCAGACCAGCAGGGCCGAGCCGATCGCCCCGACCAGTGCCCCGGTCGAGACGGCATAGATGCCGAAGCCGGCCAGCGCACCCGTGGTGATCGCCGCCGTCGCCCCCACCGACGCCCCGGAGCTGATCCCGAGGAGGAACGGGTCGGCGAGCGGGTTGCGGACCAGGGTCTGCATCCCGGCGCCGGCCACCGCGAGGCCCGCCCCGACGACCAGGGCCATCAGTGCTCGGGGAAGGCGCAGCTCCCACACGATCACGTCCCACCTCCCGACGGCATCACCCTGGAGCCGGTCGGCGACCGCCGCGACGACCTCGGAGACCGGGATCCGCTCCGATCCGAACGCCAGGGAGGCCACGGCGCTGAGCACCGAGGCGAGCACCAGGCCGACGACCAACGGCAGGAAGGGCACTCTGCGGTTCGCGCCGGTAGCGGGCCTCCCGACGGCCCGGCGACGTACAGATGGCTGGGCATCGCGGAGGGACGCATCCACGGCTGTCGGCCTCTCAGGTCTCCTGGACCCTGATCGCGAGGGCCGTTGACGAATATCTGAGCCGACAGGTTTTCGGACTCGGGATCAACCGACGACGCTGCCTTCCCAGGACCTCAGGTCCCAGTGGCGTCTAGCGTCGCCGTCTCCCTCACCGCTGCGCGCCAGTCCCGGAATCACACCGGAGTTCCCTGGCATCCCAGAGGATGCGTTCGACTCGGGCGACACGCTAGCACGGTCACCGAAGCCTGGCAGCGGTGTCACCCAGGAGGCCGGCGAAACACTAGATCTAGGAAGTTGCATTGATGTAGTTCCCGTATATGGTGGTCCTCGCAGCTGGTTCTCCCAACTCGGCGACGGGGCGGGAGAGGCAAGAGGGAACCCGGTTCGACTCCGGGACTGCCCCGCAGCGGTGAGTGGGAACGACCGCCGTCACAGAGCACTGGGAGCAAGCCGGCTCCTGGGAAGCGACGGCCAGTAGGGATCTCGACAAGCTCGATCACCGAGTATGTGCCCACGAGTCCGAAGACCTGCCAGCGCGCCGCACCCGCCGGGTGCGGTGGTCCGCGACCTCGAGGGACGGTCAGGGGATCAAGTCCTCGCGCCCGTCTTCCGGCGCGGCGCCGACGTCCTCTGCTCCTCGATGCGCGGATGAGCAACACATCCGAGCGGGCCGGGCGGGCCCGTGGACGAAGGGGACGATGAGATGATCGACACCGAGGGTCTGCCGATCCGGACCGAGAAGTCGGCGTACGTCTTCGACTACCCGATGGCCGAGGACCTGGCGAAGAAGCAGCGGAGCATCTTCTGGACGGCCGAGGAGATCCCGGTCGAGAACGACAAGCAGGACTTCCTGGTCAACATGACCGACGCCGAGCAGGCGGCGGTCAAGACGACGCTGAAGCTGTTCACCATCTATGAGCTGATCCTCGGCGGCGAGGTGTGGGGCGACCGGCTCTTCCACGCGTTCCCGCGCCCGGAGGTCCAGATGATGACCAACGCCTTCTCGTTCGCCGAGCTCAACATGCACGCGCCGTTCTACGCGAAGCTCAACAAGACGCTGATGATCGACACCGAGGAGTTCTACGACTCCTACAAGAACGACCCCGTGCTGGCCGAGCGGATCCAGTTCGTGTGGGACGCGATCGCCGACGAGGACCTGCTCTACGCGCTAAGCGTCTTCACGCTGATGGAGAACTGCGTCCTCTACTCCAACTTCGCCTTCCTCAAGCACTTCCAGTCCGGTGGGAAGAACCTGCTGCAGAACGTGATCAGCGGCATCAACTTCTCCGCCCGCGACGAGAACCTGCACGCCACCGGCGGCGCCTGGCTGTTCAACACCACCCTCGAGGAGTACGCCGCGACCGTCCCGGCCGACAAGTTCGAGGCCGAGCGCGACGACCTCTTCGCGAGGGTCCGCGGCGTCGCCGAGCACCTCTACGCCCACGAGGCCCGGATCGTGGAGATGCTCTTCTCCCACGGGCCGATCCCAGGCATCGACCAGGCCGACCTGGAGACCTTCGTGAGGTCCCGGATCGACATGACCCTGGAGAACATGCGGATGGAACCGCTGTTCGACGTCGAGGCCAACCCGATCGCCGAATGGTTCTACAACGGCATCAACGGCACCCAGTTCCACGACTTCTTCCAGGTCACCGGCAACGAATACAACCGCAACATCGGCGAGACGGAGTTCAGCTTCTGATGAGCAACAACAACTGGGAGGCACTCTCCGCCGAGCGCAAGGCGCTGCAGGCCGAGGACATCGTGCCCGACTTCATGACCACGGCGGGCTACGCCATGTTCAAGGCCAAGTACACCGTGGACGGCCAGAGCGTGCGGGGGCGCTACGAGACCATCGCCAGCACCGCCGGCGACCTCGCCGACGAGATGTACCCCCGCGAGGACGGCGTCTCCTGGACGGCGCGGTTCTTCGAGGCGATCTGGAACGGCTGGCTCTCCCCGTCGACGCCGGTGCTGTCCAACCTCGGCACCGACCGCGGTCTGCCGGTCTCGTGCGAGGGCTCGTACGTCGAGGACTCGGTCTGGGGCTTCTACGAGACCCTCAAGGAGGCCGCGATCCTCTCCCAGAACGGGTTCGGCACCTCGGCGTACCTCGGTGACGTCCGGCCCCGTGGCGCGAAGTTCAGCGACAACGGCAAGGCCAACGGCGTGGTCCCGGTCTTCTGCAACTTCGTGGAGATGACCAACCAGATCAGCCAGGGCGCGACCCGGCGCGGCTCCTGGGCAGGCTACCTGCCGGTGGACCACCCGGACTTCTTCGAGCTCGCCGACCTGATCTTCCGCGAGCCGGCCAACAAGAACGTCGGCTGGATCTTCAGCCAGGCGTTCATCGACCGAATGCTGGCCGGGGACCGCGACGCCCTGGAGCGCTACCAGCGGGTGCTGAAGATCCGGGTGGTGCTGGGCAAGGGCTACATCTGGAAGGTCGACACCGTCAACGCCGCCCAGACCGAGTCCTACCGAGCCAACGGGCTGGCCAACAAGGCCTCCAACCTGTGCTCGGAGATCACCCTGTTCAGCGACGAGGAGCACTCCTACACCTGCGTGCTCTCCTCGCTGAACCTGTCGACCTATGACGAGTGGAAGGACCAGGACACGGCGTACGTCGCGACCGTCTTCCTCGACGCGGTCGCCGAGGCGTTCCTGCGCAAGGCCCGCACCATCCGCGGCCTGGAGCGGGCGGTGCGCTACACCGAGAAGGCCCGCAGCCTGGGGCTGGGCGTGATGGGCTACCACGACTACCTGCAGAAGCAGCGGGTGCCGTTCGAGTCGGACAAGGCGGCGGCGCTGAACAAGGACATCTTCGAGCGGATCTCGTCGAGTGCCGACGCCGCGTCGCGGTGGATGGGCTCGGTCGCGGGCGTCCCGGAGTGGTGCGTCGGACGGCGCAACTCCCACCTGATGGCCATCGCGCCGACGATGAGCACCGCGGTGATCGTCGGCGGCACCAGCCAGGGCATCGAGCCGTACGTCGCGAACGTCTGGAACCAGACCACCTCGGCCGGCGAGATGCCGCGGGCCAACCAGAACCTCGTCGAGGTGATGGAGGAGCGCGGGGTCTACGACCAGGCGCACATCGACGACATCGTCGACCACGGCGGCTCGGTCCAGCACGTCGACTGGCTCGACGAGCACGAGAAGGACGTCTTCAAGACCGGCTACGAGATCGACCAGGAGATCCTGCTCGCCCGCGCGTCGGACCGGCAGGTCTACATCGACCAGGCCCAGTCGCTCAACCTGTTCTTCCAGGCCGACGCGACCCCGCAGTACATCAGCAAGATCCACAAGCTCGCGCTGCTCGACCCGAACATCAAGAGCCTGTACTACCTGCGTTCGCGTGCCGGTGTCCAAGCCAGCAAGCAGACCCGCACCAACTGAGAGGTACGACCATGAACCAGAACCCGACCACCGATGCGATCGACGACCTGACCTGGGACGACTGGAGCGATGCCGAGGTCTGCGCCATCGAGAACGGCCCCGACTGCGAGGCATGCGAGGGCTGAAGGATGAGCAGCCCAGCCGGCGGGCGGCCGACGCTGACGGTCTGCCGCGGATGCTGCTGCGGGACGGAGCGGAAGTCGCCCGGGGTGGACCACGAGGCAGTGCTCACGACCCTGAGCGAGGTGGCCGGGGAGTCGGCGACGGTACGCGTCGCCGACTGCCTCGGCCCCTGCGAACGAGCCGACGTCGTGGTGGTCGGCCCCTCACCCGAGGGCAGGCGGCGCGGCGCACGGCCCGTCTGGGTCGCCCGTGTCGGAACCGCGAGGGTCGCCGATGCCCTGGCTCAATGGGCCGGTGCCGGTGGACCGGGCATCGCTGAGCCTCCGCCCGCGGTCCTGGCCCGAGCCTTTCGTCACGGTCGCTGAGTGACCACCACGTACGCCGCGGCGACCAGCGCCGCGCCGATGCCGACCCTGCGGGCAAGCCTGGTGGCCTCGACGACGTCGCCAGGCGCGGCGGCGCGGCCGTCCCCCATCACTGCGCGGTGCTCGACCCGGTTGCCGTAGTAACGGTTCGTGCCACCGAGGCGAATGTCGAGGGCACCGGCGAAGGACGCCTCGACGACGCCCGCGTTCGGGCTCGGGTGCCGCGACGCGTCGCGGCGCCAGGCTTGCCACGCCGGCCTCGCCCGCGAGGGTGAGGCGGCGATCGTGAGTAGGCCGGAGAGGCGCGATCCGGGCAGGTTGAGCAGGTCATCGAGCCGGGCGCTCGCCCAACCGAAGTGCTCGTAGCGGTCATTGTGATGGCCCACCATCGCGTCGAGGGTGTTGGCCGCGCGGTAGCCGAGAAGACCGGGTACGCCAGCGAGCGCACCCCACACGAGTGGCGCGACCACCGCGTCGGAGGTGTTCTCGGCGACGCTCTCCACCACGGCTCGGGAGACCTCGGAGGCGTCGAGCTCGGCGGTGTCGCGGCCGACCAGGTGAGTCAGGCGCTGCCGGGCGGCGAGGAGGTCGCCGCGGTCGAGGTGTGCGTGGACGGCCATCGCCTCGCGTTCCAGGGAACGCCCACCCAGCACCGCCCAGGTCGCGGCCGCGGTCACCAGCGTCCTCCTGGTCCGGCCGGGAGCGAGTCGCTCCGCGGCGGCGCCAAGGACCACCGCTCCCCCGACGAGGGTGGCTGCGTGGAGCACACCGCGGGATCGATCGTCGGAGTACCAGGACTGCTCGGCCCGCATCGCGACCGTGCCGAAACCGGCGACCGGGTGGAACCGGCGTGGGTCTCCCAGCAGCCGGTCGAGCGCGAACCCTGCCAGCAGCCCGGCCGCAGTGGCGATGCGGTCTCGATGCGGACCGGAACCGTTACCGGTGTGACGTTTGATGCGCCTCATCTGTCACAGCCGTAACGGTTCCGGTCCGAGAGGTGACTGAGTGCGGCGAGAAGCTGGTCGGTCGGCTCGCTTGGCCGCACGGCGATCCGCACCCAGTCGGGGCCGAGACCGGGGAAGGTGTCGGCGCGGCGTACGGCGATGCCGTGGTCGCGCAGGGCCTCCCGGACCCCGGGGCCCGGTCGGGCCAGGACGAAGGAGGCCGAGGAGGGGACGTACTCGATCTCGCGGGCTCCCAGGCCCGCCTCGAGATGGTCGCGCCAGGTGGCGATCCGCTCCGCGCGGTCGCGGGCCTCGAGGATCGCCTGCTCGGTGGCGCAGGCGAGCATCGCGGCGGCGGCGGTCGCCGAGACCGACCACGGTGTGCGCGCCCACTCCAGGTCGCGGATCGCGGCGGTGTCGCCGACGACATAACCCGCCCGGACCCCGGGGATCGACCAGTGCTTGGTGAGACTGCGGATGACCAGCAGGCCGTCCGCGCGGGTGGCGGTGAGCGTCTCCGGCTCGCCAGGAACCGCGTCCATGAACGCCTCGTCGACCACGACCAGACGGCCGGGGCGGAGGAGGGCACGGAGGCTGGCGGCAGGATGGAGTACGCCGGTCGGGTTGGTCGGGTTGCCGACGACGACCAGGTCCGCGTCGTCGGGCACCGCGGCCGGGTCGAGCGCGAAGCCGTCCTCGGCCCGGCAGTGCACCTCGGTGACCTCGTGGCCGGCCTGCTCGAGCGCCGCGTGGGGCTCGGTGAACTGCGGGTGGACGACGACCGGTCTGCGCCAGGCCCGTGCTCGGGCGACGAGCGTGAACGCCTCGGCCGCCCCTGCCGTCGGGAGCACCTCGTCGTGCTCGCGGCCGTGGTGCTTCGCCAGCGCCGCCCGAGCCGGCTCCTCGTCGGGATAGGTGGTCGGCGCGAGCGATTCCCGCAGCGCCGTCTCCAGCCACGCCGGACGCTCGCCCGGGTAGACGTTCACCGCGAAGTCGAGCAGCCCGTCGCCGATCTCGACGTCCCCGTGGTGCCGCAGCGGGTCGGCGACCCCGCCACCCCCGCTGGCCGAGCCGCCGGAGCCGCTATGCGACCGAGTGAGGCCGCCCGGCGAGCTTGCTCGTCCGGGCGTGCCGAGCGAGGGAGCACCCGAGCGAAGCGAGG
>NZ_JBEXSD010000077.1:0-22266 GCF_040613495.1 Nocardioides sp. NPDC006273
CGAGGGAGGTTTCGATGGCACCAAGAGCAGATTCGAGAAGGTCGGTGGGGCCGGTGCCCCAGTGGTCGATGCTCATGGCTGTCACCTCCCTTCAAAGGCGTGTCGTACTGCCTCCGATTCTATCTCTTCCATGCCTCCGTGGATACCTATCTGTGCAGGTCAAATGCACTTTTCGCGGTGAGCGAACGGCGCCGCACCTGTGCATGGTAAGTGGCCCGGAGGGCCACCCCTCCCGCCCCACGCGCGTCACCGTTCCGAAGCAAGAATGCGCTGCGCCACACCCGGGCCGCCGCCCCGATAGCCAGCCAAATCTTTCTCGAGGGAGCTCGGAGTCAAGGACCGCGAAGCGGCCGGCGAAGCCGGCGGCCGAAGGCCGTGCTTTACTCCGGGGTTCCTCGAGAAGATCCTCGAAGAAGGGTCGGCGGCCCTGATTGCCCTTCGGGCGAAAGGCTTCCGGCAGGGAGGTCTCGACAAGCTCGACCACCGGAAGCAATGTGTTGGTCTCGACACGCCTCCGCCTAGCGGCTCCGGCGGCTCGACCGACGGGGGGTGGGGGTCTCGACAACCTCGACCACCCGGGGCCACCACTCAGCGCCGAGACCGCATCCCAAGCCGCGCAGTCTCCCCGGTAGCCGACCGCTCGAGCGCGGCGATGAGGGTGCGAGCGTCGTAACGCCCCTCGTGCCGATGCGACCCGGTGAAGAACGTCGGGGTGCCCCGGGCGCCGCTGGCCTCGGCGGAGGCCATGTCGTCGCGGACGTGCTCGGCGAGGTCGGGGTCCTCCAGGTCGCGGAGGAACTGCTCGACGTCGAGCCCGAGGACAGCGGCATAGCCGGCGAGGTCCTGGTGCTCGAGCTGGTTCTGGTTGGCGAAGAGGTGCACGTGCATCTCCCAGAACCTGCCCTGCCGCGCGGCGGCCTCGGCGGCGACGGCGGCCAGCTCGGCGTGCGGGTGCTGGGGGAGGGGGAGGTGGCGTACGACGTAGCGGATCCGGGGGCCGAAGTAGTCGCGGACCTCGTTGGCGGTGCCGGTGGCGCGGGCGCAGAAGGGGCACTCGTAGTCGAGATACTCGATCAGGGTGACCTCGGCGTCCTCGTCGCCGTAGATGTGGTCGCGATCCGGGTCGACCGGCGGCGAGAGCAGCTTGGGCAGGGCCGCGTCGCGCTGGCCGAGGAAGCGCGCGGAGAGCTGGAAGATCAGCCAGCCGAGCGCGGAGGCGAGCACCACGGAGATGAGTACGCCGACGATCGCGTCGCGCTGCAGCGTCTCGGAGTCGAAGGCGAGTGTGGTGATCAGCAGCGAGACGGTGAAGCCGATCCCGGACAGCGCGGCTCCGCCGAGGACGTGGCCGCCGCCGACGCCTTGCGGCAGCCTTCCGAGCCCGAGCCGTGTCGCCACGAGCGCGCCGCCGCCGATCCCGAGGGTCTTGCCAAGAACGAGGCCCGCCACGACGCCCCAGGTCACCGGCGAGCTGAGTGCTTCCCCGAGCACGCCGTCGCGCAGGTCGACGCCGGCGTTGGCTAGCGCGAAGACGGGCACGATGAGGTAGCTCGTCGGAACGTGCAGCGTCTCCTGGAGCCGCTCGTTGACCGAGATCGTGCGGGTCAGCTGGTCGCGGGTCTCGCGCTGCAGCGTAGGCAGCGGCGACTGCCGGAATGCCCGGAACCGCGAGATCGCGACCTCCATCTGGGCGCGGGTCGGCTCCGCGGCCGGCACCAGCAGCCCGGCCAGCATTCCCGCGATCGAGGCGTGCAGACCGGCCCCGAGAGTTGCCACCCAGGCGATCATGACGAGCAGTAGGTAGGGACCGGCCCGCCACACCTTCACCCGGTCGAGCACGAAGATCCCGACCAGCGCCAGCCCGGCCACCAGGAGCGGAGCGATCCGGAGGTTCTCGGTGTAGGCGATCCCGATCACGCTCACCGCGACGATGTCGTCGATGACCGTCAGCGTGAGCAGGAAGATGCGCAGCTGGGTCGAGACGGCCGGCCCGACCAGCGCGAGCATGCCCAGCAGGAACGCGGTGTCGGTGCCGATCACGATGCCCCAGCCGCGGGCCGCCTCGCCCGAGGGGTTCAGCATCAGGTAGATCATCGCGGGCAGGAGCAGTCCGCCGGCACCGGCGACCAGCGGCACCACCATGCGACGACGGTCGGTGAGCTCGCCGACGGCGAGCTCACGGCGTACCTCCAGGCCGATGACGAAGAAGAAGACCACCATCAGTCCGTCGTTGACCCAGTGGTGCAGGTCCATCGAGAGTCCGATGTCGCCGAACCGGACCGAGAGGACCGTCTCCCAGAGGTGCTCGTAGCCGTGCGACCACGGCGAGTTGGCCCAGGCCAGCGCCAGCAGCGAGGCGATCACCAGCAGCGCCGCGCTCGTCGACTCCAGGTGCATGAAGTGGCGAAGGGTGGTGCCGAGCTGCCCGGTCGGGTCTGCGTCGCGACGACCGCGCGTCTGCTCATCTCCCACGGCGAGAATCCTAGGCTGCGCGCGCGTCGCCGGGCGCGAGTGTCCGCGCGGGAGTGCCCTTAGCGCCGGACAGCGAGCCACCAAGTGGCGGTCGCCACAGGCGTTACACGAGTTTCCAACAGATGCGTGACCTGTCATCCACATCGTCGTTAGCCCTTCGACGGCAGGTGAAACCGGACGGAAGCGCAGAATCATGTTGGCGCGACCCGGTCACCAAGCCGTGCATGGGGGCTT
Organism: Nocardioides sp. NPDC006273; assembly: GCF_040613495.1. Taxonomy (NCBI): domain Bacteria; kingdom Bacillati; phylum Actinomycetota; class Actinomycetes; order Propionibacteriales; family Nocardioidaceae; genus Nocardioides; species Nocardioides sp. NPDC006273. Next base: position 2,707 of record NZ_JBEXSD010000077.1, read on the forward strand.
CTGCTGCGCGTAAACGGGTACCGACGTACTCAAACACGCACATCCTGGGCATAGCCCACTCTGGCTATGCCCAATAGGTCCTACTGCTCATAATTTGTAGAGGATAAAGTCCTTTCAAGTCTTCCTTGAAAGTGCGGAGGAGAGTTAGATGGGCAACATGACAACTAGGCGCTCTCGGCCCGGCCGCCCTAGGCATGTTCCCGACTCAGGTACGACCTCACCGCGTGACCAGATCCTGGACGCAGCCTCAAAGCTGTTCGTCTCCCAGGGTTTCGCGGCGACGTCTACCCGCGAGATCGCCGACGTGGTCGGGATCCGCCAGGCATCGCTCTACTACCACTTCGCGGGGAAGGACGAGATCCTCGGCGAGCTGCTTCGCCGGTCGGTCCGGCCGACCACGGAGAAGGTGGAGAAGATCCTGAACCGCGTGCCACCGCTCGACTTCGAGACCGCGCTCTATCTGCTGGTCCTCGTCGACGTACGCACCCTGGCCGACGTGCCGCACAACGTCGGCATGCTCTACCAGTTGCCCGACGTGGCCAAGTGCGAGGTCTACGACGAGTTCCGCAACGAGCACGCCGAGCTGGCCGCGCACTATGCGGACCTGGCCAGCGAGGTCGCCTCGGAGACGGTGCGCTCGACGGTCGGCCGCAAGCAGCTGGGCGATCTGTTGATCCAGCAGGTCGAGGGCGTGATCAACATGCGCACCGAGGAGCCGGGTCGGCGGATCCCGTGCCGCGAGGCATGGGCCATCGCCGCCACCTGCCTGCGGATCTGCGGCGTTTCTCAGGAGAAGATCGACGCCGCGTCTCCGCTCGCGATCGAGCTGCTCCCGCAGTTCATGGACGAGCAGGTCGCCGAGTCCGCCTGAGTCCGCCTGAAACCGGGTGGACTCGGGTGCGCCGGTAGGTTTCGATGGACGCATGACTCTTTTCGTCTCGCACACCACCATCGACTGCCACGACGCATACGCGCTCTCGGAGTGGTGGAAGGCCCTGCTCGGCTACGTCGACGTGGAGGGGGACCCGAACCTGCCGGGTCACGAGGAGTGCATGATCCTCGACCCGGAGACGGGCCACCGGCTGCTGTTCATCGAGGTGCCCGACGCGGAGCTGCCCGCCAAGCGGATCCACCTCGACCTGCGCCCTCGTGCCGGCAGCACGCAGGACGAGGAGGTCGAGCGGTTGGTCGGCCTCGACGCGACCCAGGTCGCCGATCACCGTGGGAAGTACGGCCCCGGGACCGGCTGGGTGATCTTCGCCGATCCCGAGGGCAACCAGCTCTGCGTGCTGCGTTCCGAGGCGGAGGTCGCCGCCTGGGAGGCACAGAGGTCAGAAGCGTAGCAGCTCATACATGCTGGAGAAGCCCTGGTCGCCGTGGCCCTGGGCGATCCGCCGATCCATCAGCGACTTCACCTCCCGCATCCGTACGGTCTCGACGCCGGCTGCCTCCCGATGCCCGATCAGGTCGTCCATCAGTGCTGCCTGGACGTCGAGCGAGCCGAGGTCGGGGCCGTACGTCCCGCTCTTGATCGCGGCGGCCATCATCTGGATCAGCCCGGCGTAACCGTCGAGCGACCCGGCCAGCCGCTCGGTGAACGTCTCGGGGTCCATGCCCTCGCGCTCTACGAGGCTGAGGGTGTGCAGGAAACCGATCAGGAACTCGAAGCCCATCGCCACCTGGGCGTTGAACTCCACGGCCGCGTGTCCGGCGTCAGGCCCGTGGTAGGTGAGGGTGCCGAGCTCGTTCAGCACCGGCTCGACGGTCGTGAACACGTCGCGATCGCCGCTGAAGGCGAGCGAGGCCTTGGCCGTGCCGACGTCGGGTGGGTCGCCCATGACCTTCCCGTCGACGTACGCCGCGTGGTGCTCGACCGCCCACGACGCGTTCGCCCGCGCCTGGGCGGGGGAGCCGCTGGTCAGGCTGACCAGGGTCCGGCCGGAGGCCGCGTCGCCGACGGAGCCGAGCACGTCCTCTACTGCGGCGTTGTCCAGGAGACTGAGGATCGTGACCGGGCTCGCCGCGACCGCCTTCGCCGCAGTGGAGGCGACCAGAGCGCCCGCGTCGGCCATGGCCTCGGCCTTGTCCGCCGTCCGGTTCCATACGGTGGTCCGATAGCCGCGCTCGAGGTAGGTCCGCGCGACCGCCGAGCCCATGTTGCCCATCCCGATCACGGTGACCGCCGGTCGGTCGTTGCGTTCCGCCATGGTTTTCAACTCCATCTCTCGTGGTGTGTCACCATCCTGAAAGATGAAGTCGACTTGAGGTCAAGGGTTGTTGCCGTCGGCCTGGTCGGTCGCGACCGGGAGGTCGTGGTTGCTCCACTGGCTCCAGGAGCCCGGATAGAGTGCGGCCTCGTGGCCGGCGATGGCCAGGGCCGCGATCTGGTGGGCGGCGGTGACGCCCGAGCCGCAGTAGGCGGTCACGGCCGCATCGGCCTCGACGCCGAGCGCGGCGAACCGGTCCCGGAGTTCCTCGGCCGGGAGGAAACGGCCGTCGGGGCCGAGGTTGTCGACGGTGGGCGCGGAGACCGCGCCGGGGATGTGCCCGGCCTTCGGGTCGACGGGCTCGACCTCTCCGCGATAGCGCTCCGCGGCACGGGCATCGAGGAGAAGACCCGCATAGGTCTCGACCTCCTCGAACGGCAGCACGGGCAGGTGGCCTGCGGTGAGCGTCACCGTGCCTGGTGTGGGCACGACGTCGTCGGTGGCCAGCGGGAGGCCCGCGGCGGTCCAGGCACCGAGGGCGCCGTCGAGGAGGCGTACGTCAGCGACGCCCGCCCAGCGCAGCAGCCACCAGGCGCGGGCGGCGGAGGTGTTCCCGACGGCGTCGTAGGCGACGACGGTGTCACCGGCGGAGATCCCCCAGCGACGGGCGGCGGCCTGCAGGTCCGAGAGCTCGGGGAGCGGGTGGCGCCCGTCGGTGGGCTCGCCGTGGCGGGCCAGCTCGGTGTCGAGGTCGACGTAGACGGCGCCGGGGAGGTGGCCCTCGAGGTAGGACTCGTGTCCCGGCGGGCCGCCGAGCTGCCAGCGTACGTCGAGGAGGACCGGCAGGTGGTCGGAGCCGAGCGAGGTGGCCAGCTCGTCGGCGCTGATGAGTACGTTCACGGGTCGAAGTCTTTCAGTCGGGTGGCGCCATCACGTGTAACACGTCGTTCGTAGGACTATCCGGTCGTTATAACGGGCGGGTAGTCCTACGAACAACGTGTTACACGCGGCGACGTTGCGCGCCAAGCCTCACTCAGCGGACCGGTGCCCCCGGGCCGAGCGGGATGCCGAGGCCCCACCAGAGGAAGAAGAGCGCGGTCCAGGCCAGGCTCATCGTGATCGCGAGCGGCAGCGTGTACGAGGCGAGGGTGCCGATGCCGGCGTCCTTGCGGTAGCGCTGCAGGAAGCCCAGGGCCATCACGAAGTAGGGGCTCATCGGGGTGATCGCGGTCGAGCCGGAGTCGGCGATCCGGAAGAGCGCCTGGGTGGTCTCCGGTGGGACCGAGAGCAGCATCAGCATGGGCACCAGGACCGGTGCGGCGATCGACCACATCGCCGAACCGCTGGTCACCATGATGTTGACGATGCTGAGCAGCGCCAGCACGAGCAGGAAGATCACCCAGACCGGGATGTTGCTGGTCTGCAGCGCCTCGGCGGAGTTGACCGCGATGACGTCGCCGAGATGGGTCCAGTCGAAGTACGCCAGGAACTGGGCGATCGCGAAGAAGAGCACCAGCACCGGAGCCATCTGCTTGATCCCCTGGCCCATCAGCGTCGGCACGTCACCGGCCTTGGTGATCGCACCCGACAGCGTGCCGTACACGGTGCCGGCGATGCCGAAGAGGATCGCGACGATCGCGGCGATGCCGGTGAGGAACGGCGACTCGGTCAGCGACCCGTCCTCGCCGCGCAGGGGAGAGGACGGCGGGATCACCACGGCGGCGATGACCACGATCGCGGCCAGCAGGGTGAGCAGTGCCCAGCGCAGCGCCCGGCGCTCGCGGCCGTCGAGCTCCAGGGTGCCGAAGTCGCCGTCGTCGGCGTCCTCGTCGGGCTTGAGGTCGGGCCGCTTGGAGAGGACGAGCTTGGTCATCAGGGTGATCACCGCGGCCAGCAGCACGGACGAGGCGATGTTGAAGAACCAGTTGCTGACGGGGGAGACGTACGCACTCTCGTCGACGATCTGGGCCGCGGCGGTGGTGATGCCGGCGAAGATCGCGTCGTTGGGGGTCGGGACCGGGCTGGCGTCGTACCCGCTCGCGATCGCGGTGTAGGCGACCACGATCCCGAGGATCGGGGACTTCCCCACCGCCCGGAAGGCGAGGCCGCCGAGCGGGACCAGGATGATGTACGCCGCGGCCGAGGCCACGTGGGCGACGGTTCCGGTGAACGCCACGGCGAAGACCACCCAGCCCACCGGCACCCGCGAGATGCCGACCTTCATCGCGGCGGTGAGGAAGCCGGTGCGCTCGGCGACGGCGACGCCCATGATGACCACGACGATGGTCGCCATCGGTGGGAACTGGGCGAAGTTGGAGACCATCGTGGAGACGGCCATCGCCAGACCGTCGCCGCTGAGCAGGTTCTGGACGACGACCTCCTCACCGTCGCTGGGGGAGATCACCGAGACCCCGGCGGCCGCGCAGATCGCGCTGATCACGGCGAGGATGGCGGCGAGGATCCAGAAGAGCCAGAACGGGTGCGGCAGGGCGTTGCCGACACGCTCGATCACGCCCATGGCGCGGATGATCCACGGCAGTCTGTCGCTGCCGGTCGGGGTCGCGGTGCTGGTCATCGTGGGTCACCCTTCGCTGGTGAGGCGGTGGCGGGAGAAGAAGTCCCAGATCACCGTCGCGGACTCGATGGTGTGGGTGACGTGACCGCCACCGGAGTAGGTGTCGGCGCCCGGCCAGACGTGGCCGCCGCCGTGGACGGCGACGTGCTGGACGTCGGCGCCCTGGTCGCACCCGGCCCAGCGGGTGGTGGCGACGTCGCGGTTGGTGCGGGTCCTGCTGGTGGCGCAGCCGTTGTGGTCGGCCCACCCCTGGACCCATTCGGGGATCGCGGGCAGGTCACGGTCGGCGTCGCCGGCGTAGGGGATGGTGGCGTCGGCGACCCCGTGGATCTCCAGGATCGGCGTCGGGGATGCTTCGGTGCACCCGGCCCGGGTGCCCGGGTAGAGCGCGGGCGCGACCGGCGCGACGGCGGCGAACGTTCCCGGCATCCGGCAGGCGAGCAGGGCGGCCAGTCCGCCCCCGTTGGACTTCCCGGTGGCGTAGACGCGGGTCGCGTCGATGCAGTGATCGGCCTCGATGGCGGTGAGCAGGTCGGCGGTGAAGGCGACGTCGTCGACGCCGGGGGCCTCGTACGGTGCGCCCTGCCAGGCCTTGCGGTGCCCGGACCCGGTGCCGATCGCGCCGTCGGGATAGGCGACCACGGCGGGGAGCTCGGAGAGCTCGGAGTAGCCCTCGACCTCCACGCCGGTGCTGCCGCGACCGTGGAAGGCGACGATCAACGGCCAGTCGTCCCGGCGGTCGTAGCCCTCGGGAAGGCGGAGGACGTAGCCGCGCTCGAGCTCACCGCTGGTGAGCTTGTGCTTCTGGCTGCTGTCGGGCTCCTGCTCGGTGGGCTTGGCACACGGCGTCCTGCTCGTGACGGTCTCGGCTCCGGCTCCGGCTTGGGCGGGGGCTTTGGCGGAAGCGGGGACCAGGGCGGTGACGGCGCTGGGGGCCGAAGCCACCGCGGCCACGGCTGTGACGGCGATGACCGGCGACAGGAAGCGGAGGTGTCGTGGGGACATGTCGTGCTCCTTTCGGGGCAGCTGATTCGATTTCGGGTGTGCTGGATCGCCCGGGCACCTTGGTGGTCGAGCTTGTCGAGACCCGTCCCGGTCGGGTCCCGAGCGTGTGGGTGGGCCGGTGGCCTAGGTGTCGAGCCACTCCTTGATGAAGGCGACGACGCGGTCGGTGGCCTCGGCGAAGATCGCCCGGCCGTCCTCCGCGGTGGCGCGACGGGGGTCGCCGAGCACGCCGCTGGGGGAGAGCCGGTCGTACGGGAGGGCCACGGCGGGATGGCTCACCGAGCGGGCCAACCGGGCGAACGGATCCAGCTCGTCGGGCGTGGTGGTGCCCGGGGCGAGCAGATCGCGGCGTACGAGGTGGGGGGCGACGTGCAGCATCTGGGAGGTCTCGGCCTCGCCGCTGTGGCCGCTGACCGGGCTCAGCTCCATGGCGGCCAGGGTGTCCTTGGCCAGCACGGTCACCGGTGCCCAGGCGAGCTCCAGGTCGGGCCGGTCGCGCAGCAGGTCCTGGGCCAGGGTGCCGAGGGTGGCGTTGTTCCCGCCGTGCCCGGTGATGACCAGGAACCGTTGCCAGCCGTGGGCTGCGAGCGACTCCACGTACTCACGTACGACGGCGGCGAACAGCGCGGGACGCAGGCTCACCGTGCCGGCGAAGGCCTGATGATGCGGTGAGACCCCGACCGGTACGCCGGGGCCGATCACCACCTTCCCGGGCAGCGCCTCCGCGACGGCGTCGGCGAGCGCCTCGGCGCGGATCTGGTCGGTGGCCAGGGGGAGGCCGGCGCCGTGCTGCTCGAACGCGCCGACGGGGATCACCGCGACGGTGCCGCTCTCGGCCGCCTGCGCGGCCTCGACGGTGGTCATCTCGGCGAGCTTCGCGGTCATCGAGGCTGCTCCATGTCGAGAGTGGCGGCGAGCGCCTCGCGGATCGCGAGCAGGTGCTCGCGGGTCAACGCGGCTGCTGCGTCAGCGTCTCCGTCGCGGACGGCCTCGACGATGCGGAGGTGGTCGGCATGGTCTCGGTCGCGGTCGGTGTAGCGGTGCCGGATCTCGATCTGGTCGCGGGCTCTGACCTGCAGGAGCGCCTCGACGGTCTCACGCAGCAGCAGGTTGCCGGAGGCGCCCGCGAGCGCGACGTGGAAGTGCAGCTCGGGCCGCTCGTCGGCGTACTGCGGCTTGAGCGCGTTGTCGGCCGAGGAGGTCAGCGCGGCCAGGTCGTGGTCCGTACGCTGCGCGGCCGCGGCGGCCGCGACCGGTGGCTCGAGCACGATCCGGGCGTCGAGGAGCTCCAGGACGGACTCGCTGCGCGACTCCGAGACGTGCGGGTTGACCAGCAGCCGCCGGTTCACCCCGCCGCTCACGTAGGTGCCCGAGCCGTGGCGGAAGCGGATCACGTCGGTCGCCTCGAGGCGGCGCAGCGCCTCCCGGATCGTCGGCGTGGTCACCTCGAACCGCTTGGCGAGGTCGCGGGAGGACGCCAGGGCGTCGCCAGGCTCGAGGCCGGCGGCCTCGATCATGGCGACGATCCCGTCGGCGATGCGTTCAGAGAGAGATGGTGTGTTGCTGGTCACATTAAGTGACTAAATCACTTATTGATCTACTCGTCAAGGGACGGCCGAGCGGTCAGCGCGCGGCGGAGGCGGGCGATCGGACCGGGGTTGTCGATGCCGACGGCGCCGACCGCGCTGCCCTCTCGCCGGTAGAGGACGAACCCGTCGCCGTGGTCCTCCTCGTCGGCTGCGGTGGTCTCGCCGACGACCTGGATCCGGTGGCCGTGCCAGGTCGACCACGCGAACGGGACGGAGGCGAAGACCTCGGCGGCTCCGGCGGCGTTGGCACCGGCGACCCGGCCCTGCTCGCCGGCGGCGATCCAGTGCTCGCTGCGTACGCCTTCGACGCAGGCGATGTCGCCCGCGGACCAGACGTCGGGAGCGCTGGTGGCGAGCCGGCTGTCGCAGAGCACGCCACCGGTGCGCGGGTCCAGGGAGACGCCGCTGTCGCGTAGCCATGCGGTGGCCGGGCGCGCGCCGATGCCGAGCACCACCGCGTCGGCGGCCAGGGTCTCGCCGGTGCTCAGCTCGACCTTGTCGACGCCGAGGTTGGTCGAGCGGATGCCGGACACGGTCGTCGAGGTGAGCAGCCGGACGCCGGCGTCGGTGTGAAGCTGCATCAGCCGCGCGGCGGCGCCTGCGCCGACCGCCCGCTCCAGCGGCCGGGTGCCTGCCTCCACGAGGGTGACGTCGATGCCGCGGGCGCGGGCGGCCGAGGCGATCTCCGAGCCGATGAACCCGGCGCCGACGATCACCACCTCTCGCGAGCGGGTCAATGCCTCCCGCACGGCGAGCGCGTCGTCGTAGCTGCGGAGCGCGTGCACCCCGCGGACCCCGGACAGCTCGGGCAAGGTCGTCGCGGCGCTGCCGGTGGCGATGACCAGGGCGTCGTAGCCGAGCTCTCCGGCGGTGGTGGTCACCGTCCGGCGCTCCGTGTCGAGGGCCTCTGCGCGCACTCCCGCCAGATGGCGTACCTGCAGCGTCTCGAGCACCTCGCTGGACCGCAGCGCCGGCACGGCCGGGGGATCCTCGGCGGCGAGCACGGTCTTCGACAGCGGCGGCCGGTCGTACGGAGCGTGCGGCTCGTCGCCGACGACCGTGACCCGCCCGGCCCAGCCGGCAGCGCGCGCCCCTTCGACGGCTCGGATCCCGGCCAGGCCGGCTCCGACGACGAGGAGATGACGGTGGTGGGGAGATGACATGGTTCGGGTCCGTCTCGTCGGGCCGGGCTCAGCCGAGGAGGCGGAGCGCGGAGACCGGGCAGGATTCGATGGCAGCCTTGACGTAGCCGCGGTCGGGCTCGGGCACCTCGGCGGTGAGGATCTCGACGAGGCCGTCGTCGCCGACCTGGAAGTAGTCGTCGGCCTGGGCCTCGCACATGCCGATGCCCTCGCACACGGTCTTGTCGGCTTCGATGGAACTCACAGCATTGACTCCTTCATCGGGATGAAGTCGACCTTCTCGCGTACGCCGCAGTCCGGGCAGCACCAGTCGTCGGGGATGTCTCGCCAGGCGGTGCCGGCCGCGAAGCCCTCGAGCTCGTTGCCGACCGCGACCTCGTAGACGTAGCCGCAGCCGGGGCAGCGCCCCGCGGCGATCTCGTCGTCGAAGGTCTGCCGGGTCACGTCCTCGATCTCCTCGAGGGCCGGCTCGGCCGCGGGCGGCGGGAACTGGGCGAGCAGCCTGTCGAGCCGCCCGGGGCGTACGTTGGCCAGCCGGACGTCGCCGTCGAAGTGGTCGACCACGCGCTTGTCCATCACCCGGCGCCACAGCGGCGGGACCAGGGCCAGCACGATCATCCCGGCGTACCCGGTCGGCAGGGCGGGGGACTCCCGGTAGTCACGCAGGGTCTGGTAGCGCCGGGTCGGGTTGGCGTGGTGGTCGCTGTGGCGCTGCAGGTGGTAGAGGAGCACGTTGGTGGCGATGTTGTTGGAGTTCCACGAGTGCATCGGCAGCACCCGCTCGTAGCGCCCGGAGGTGGTCTTCTGGCGCAGCATCCCGTAGTGCTCCAGGTAGTTGACGACCTCCAGCAGGGAGAAGCCGATGACCGCCTGGAGGACGAGGTAGGGCAGGATCCCGACGCCCAGCCACAGCGTCATCCCGGCCCACAGGACAGCGCTCATCAGCCAGGCGTTGAGGACGTCGTTGCCGAAATGGAACGGGTGGGTCCCCTTGCGCCGGTAGCGCTTGGCCTCCAGGCCCCAGGCGCTCTTGAGGGAGCCGGACACGGTGCGGAACCAGAACGTGTAGAGGTTCTCGCCCATCCGGGAGGAGGCGGGATCCTCGGGCGTCGCGACGCGTACGTGGTGGCCGCGGTTGTGCTCGATGTAGAAGTGTCCGTAGAAGCTCTGCGCGAGCGCGATCTTGGACAGCCAGCGCTCGTGGCTCTCCTTCTTGTGGCCGAGCTCGTGGGCGGTGTTGATGCCGATGCCGCCGATGAATCCGATGGTGAGGGCGAGGCCGATCTTGTGCGCCAGCGGCCAGTCCTGTGTCGCGATCAGGTACATCGCGAAGATGAATCCGGCGTACTGGATCGGGAGGAACGCGAAGGTGATGTAGCGGTAGTACCTGTCCTCCTCGAGCTCCTCGATGAGGTCGTCGGGCGGGTTGGAGCGGTCCAGACCTGCCACCAGGTCGATGGCGGGGACCAGGCCGAGGACGACGATCGGACCCACCCACAGGAAGACCCCCCAGCCGGTCAGGGCGTAGCCGCCGACCGCGATGAAGGCGAAGGACGGCACGATGAGGCCGAGGAGCCACAGATAGCGTTTCCGGTCCCGCCATCTCCCGGTGGAACTCTGGTCGACGGCGCCGCTGGCGTCGAGTGTCATCTGCTGCCTCCTGTGAGGTCGGTTACGTCTCCTGTCAGAATGGACGTACCCAGCAGCGAAGTCTCTGGCTGATCACGCCGAATCGGTCACGGGAAACTGTGAGTTTTCACAGTCGACGCGGTGAGGAATGCGTCGTGGTAGTCGAGCGCCAACAGCAGGTCTCCTGCGCGCTCCCGCAGCGGGCGGCCCAACAGGCCCTCGGCCTGGGCGAGGCGGTAGCGGATGGTGTTCTTGTGGATGCCCAGCCGTTCGGCGATCCTGTCGGCCGTCTCGGCCGAGGTGAGCACCTCGCGGACGGTCTCGCGGAGCCGGCCATGGGGCGGGTCGGCCAGACCCCGCAGCGTGGCCCGGGTGAACCGCTCGGCGGCAGCGGGGTCGTGCCCAATGAGGACCAGCGCGGCCACATCGTCGTAGGCGGTGAGTGGCTCCCGCCGACCCGGAGCCAACGCGACCCGCTGGGCTGCCTGCGCGTCGAGGTGCGCGGCGACGAAGCCGTCCAGACCGCTCCCGCCGACGCCCAGGGTCACCCGGACGGCGGTGGGGTCGATCCCGGTGTCGGTCACGGTGTCCGGCCGCTCGCCCAGCGCGAGCCAGGCCCACATCTCCCGGCCGCCGGGGCGCACCAGGACCGACCGGGCGGGCCCGATCCTGCGGGTGACCGCGGAGAGGGCCGGCTCGAGCTGTTCGATGGAGTCGGCGGTGAGCGCGTGTGCCACCAGGGCGATGTGGCCCGCGATGTTGACCGGGTGGCCGTCGAGGGCGGCGGACAGCTCGGAGGGAGCGACGCTGCGGTCGCGTAGCGCCTCCGAGACGACCTCGAAGCGGCGGGCGTCGCCGCGCTGCCGGATCCGGTTCGACTCCGTCTGGTAGATCAGCACCGACTGCTCGACCGAGGAGCCGAACCAGGTGGTGGCCTTCGTCCAGAACCAGACCAGCAGGGCCTCGTGGTCGAGATCGCTGGGCGCCTGCCGGACGACCTGCACAGCGAAGCCCCAGCTCTCCTCCTGGGCCCGCTGGTAGACCTTGAGCAGCAGCGGGAGGCCAAGATGGCGGCGGGCGGCCTCGAGCGCGATGGCACGTGCGGACGGGACCAGCTCGAATTCGGTGTCCGGCAGCGTGATCCGGTCGAGGAAGGCGTACCAATGCTCTTCGACGGCCTTCAGGAGCATGGGTCTGAGATCGGCCAGATCGATCTCGCCGTCGACCAGGATCGCGTCAGCGGTCGAGGCGGCCCACCGGGCGACCTCGTCCGGCCGGCGCTGCTCGTCGGCGAAAGCCGTCAACCAGGCAGCGAGGTCGGTCATGGCGCTCACTTCTCCATCGTCGGGCGGTGCGTCCCGGCAGTTTAAGACCGCCGATCCGGCGACCGTCGGATCGGCGGTCCGTCGAGCACGCCGGCCTTGCCGCGAAGGCTGGCGTCGCCCTCCGCGTGAGGGCATGCTGGCTGCCCAAGCAACGACCAAGCCGTACGGCGCTCGAGAGGCTCATGCCGATGACCCCTATCGCACAGAGAGTCACGATCGCAGCCGTTCAGGTCCTCGGGCTCGCTGTGTGGTTCTCGGTCTCGGCGGTGGTCCCGAGCATCCAGGCCGAGTGGGGGACCAGCAGCACCCAGGCGGTGTGGCTCACCGGCACCGTGCAGCTGGGATTCGTCACGGGCGCCCTGACCTCGACCGTACTGAATCTGGCCGATCGGTGGTCAGCGCAGGTCCTCATGGGCGCCAGCTCGTTGCTCGCGGCGGTCTGTACGGCTCTGCTCGCGTGGTTCGCCGACGGTCTCGCCGTCGCGCTGGTCCTGCGCTTCGCCACCGGTTTCTTCCTCGCCGGCGTCTACCCGGTCGGCATCAAGCTGATGGCGTCCTGGGCTCCCCGCACGAACCGCGGCCTGGCGATGGGGTTGCTCATCGGTGCGCTCACCATCGGGTCGACGCTTCCGCATCTCATCGGCGGTCTGGTGACGCTTCCGTGGCGCGACGTGCTGCTGGTGACGTCGGTCGTCGGCGTGCTGGGCGCCGCGCTCGCCATCGCGGTCGTCCGCCCTGGTCCGCACCTGGCTCGTGGGCCGGTCACGCTGCATCCGCGCTACGTGCTCACGATGTTCGCCGAACGTGGACCCAGACTGGTCAACCTCGGCTACTTCGGCCACATGTGGGAGCTGTATGCGCTGTGGACCTGGATCCCGGCGTATCTGCTGCACTCCCGCGCCGCCGAGCAGCTGGGCGATGGGCGCTCGTTGCTCGTCTTCGTCAGCATGGGACTGTTCGGCCTCGCGGGCTGCCTCCTGGGCGGGTGGGCAGCGGACCGGTACAGCCGGCGCGCCGCTGCCGTCACCGCGCTGTCGGTCAGCGGGACCTGCTGCGTACTGTCGCCGTTGGCCTTCCTCGCGCCGGCGCCCGTGGTCGCGATCTTCTGCGCCGTGTGGGGAGCATCCGTCATCGCCGACTCCGGCGTCTTCTCCACCGCTCTGTCCGAGGTCGCCGACAGCCGCTTCGTCGGCACCGCGCTCAGCGCCCAGACCGCCATCGGCTTCGCCCTCACCGTCGTGAGCATTCAGCTGACCCCGCTCGTGGCTGCGGCCTCGAGCTGGCAGTACGCCTTCCTGCTCCTGGTGCCTGGCCCTGTCCTCGGGGCGCTTGCCATGTCGAGGCACGGGCGCTGACTGCGTTGTCGCCGGCTACAGCGGCCCCCGACCGTCTCGGCGCTGTCTTCAGGCGGACGGGACGGCAGTTTCATCTCATGCTTCCGAGCTACGGTCCGCTAGGCGGAAAGTTCGATGGGATTCCTCGGGAAGCGCGAACTTGCTCACGAGAACGTCAATAGGCTTTGAGGTGTAGCCATATTCTCGGGAGGCCGCTGTTATGGGTAAGAAGACATCTAGGCTCGTACGCCGCTATTGGGGCTACCTGCTCCTTGCCGTTGCGGTGCTCCTGCTGTTTGGGTTCGACGTCGGACCGCTCGTGCTGTCCTCGGTGTTCTTGTTGTGCTTCGTATGGTTGCTTTTCAGAGCACCGACCTCGTGTGGGGCCGCCAACCGGGATGGAACGACGTGTCGTAACAACTCCTACGGCCTCCTTGGTGGCTGCAGTTTCCGCCAACACAAGTGGCAGCGCTTTCGGGCTCTCACCCGACTCGACACCGCTCGTAATGCCTTTCGTGGGTGGTTCAGCGGGCCTCAGCAGCAGGTTGCAACCCTAGGTCTCTTCGTGGCGACGTTCGGCACGATCGCAAGCGCACTCAAATGACTTCCCCCTTCGCGCGGCCGTTTAGCGAAGATTGAGCGCAACTACTCCACGACGGGAGCGGCGATTCCGAGGGGCAGCCGCTGGACTCGAACTGGACGGTCGGGCGCGATGGAGAAGATGGCGTCGCCGACCGCCCCAATCGCTTCCTCGATCTGTGGAAGGTGCCGGACCAAGGCCTCGGCCAGTACCACTTTGTGAGGTACGAATCCCCGGAGGACCACCACGCTCGGGGCGGAAGCCCTTGAGGACGCGAGGAATTTCGTGAGTTTCTAGTCCGCCGTGACCAACACGCGGTCGGTCTCGATGCAGTAGCTGAAGATCTCGGGGTCGGTAACTCGCTGAAGGTTGACGTCTTCGGTGTGGATGACGTCCCAGTCGTCGGTGATCGCCTTGGTGATGGAGTACGGCAGATTGGTCGAGGAGCAGTCTCACGCAGATTCCTGCAGCGGAAGGTAGAAGTCACGCTGCGCGAGTGCGGCGACGTAGGCGAAGACCTGCTGGGCGTCCTCGGGCTCGAGAAACGGGAAGTCCTCGCGGACCTCCTCGAAGGTCATCCCTGCTGCGAAGAGCTCGAGGAGCTGGTCGACACCGAACCGGTAGCCGCGAACGCACGGCTGGCCACCGAGCTTGTCGGGCTCTACGGTCAGCCGGTCGAATCCCGGAACTGTCTGCGTCATGCGCCGAAGTCTACGCCTCTGCGCATCTCGACCAACTGCATCGCGCGCGGGCGCTCTGCCCGCTATCGTTGTCTGCGATGGGAACTCTGAAGTAATCGATCGGGACGCTGCGTCGAGGTTTCTCCGCAGCGGGTCCTGAGCGACCGCGTCGTCTGATCGGCGCGCTCGAGGTCCGTTTCCGATCCTGCATCTGCTGATGCGTATCGCCGCGGCGGTCGACCGTCGCGCAGAGGAGTCCTCTTGTTCCCGTCTGCTTCCATCACCTCCACGGTCCGCAGCCACCGCGTGTGCGAGCTGCGCTCGGTCACCGTCCGCTTCGCCGAGCGGGTCGTGCTCGACCGTGTCGAGCTGCGCCGCTATGGCAACGGCTACGCCGGCTTCCTGGTGGCGCGCGCGACGGAGCGACGCCGCCAGGCCGAGCGGCACGAGCAGTGGAAGGCCGAGCTGGCTCGCAACGAGGGTCTCGTCGAGGCGAACGCGTTCCGCCTCGAGGCGATCCCGCGCAAGCTCGAGCTCGACGGCTTCGGTCACGGCGCCTTCCGTGCGCGCAGCCGCGACCACGGGGCGATGGGCCGGATCCGGATGGCGAAGGAGCGGGTCGCCCGGCTGCGGGCCGGGCCCGTCGCACCGCCGCCCGAGCCGCTCCGGTTCTCCGCCGGGCTCCGGTCCGAGGAGCCGCCGCCCGAGGGGCACTACCTCGCCCTTCACGACGTACGCCGCGACGAGGGCGCCCGGCTGCGGATCGCCGGGTGGACGCTGAGCCCAGGGGACCGCTGGGTGGTGACCGGACCGAACGGCGCCGGCAAGACCACACTCCTGCGACTGCTGGCCGGCAAGATCGCTCCTGACGCGGGCGTCGTCGAGCGTTCCCCGGGAGCGCGGGTCTCGTGGCTGCGGCAGGAGGTCGCGGTGCCGCCGACGGGCTCGGTCGTCGCCGTGTTCGCACGCGCCGTCGGGGTCCACCGCGACGACGCTGTGGAGCGGCTGCGCCGGTTCGGGCTGCTGCGCGAAGAGGACCTGAGGCGCCAGGTGCGGGCGCTCTCGGTCGGGCAGCGTCGCCGGCTCGACCTCGCGGTCGCGCTGGCGGACTCGGGCGACGTACTGCTGCTCGACGAGCCCACCAACCACCTCGACCCCGAGCTCGTCGACCAGCTCGAGGACGCTCTGGACGATCACCCAGGTGCCGTCGTCACGGTCACGCACGACCGGCACTGGATCCGGCGTGCGGGCGCAGCGCGGCGGGTGCGTGTGAGCGCGGGATGGGCAGAGCTGGCCTAGTCGGTCGCGCCCGGCGAGGTGAGGGCGGCCTGGATGGTGCCGTCTATCAGCGCGGCGGCGTCTACCGCGGCGATCTCGCCGCGGTAGACGGCGCCGGAGGCGGCGTGGAGGACGCTCTGCATCAAGGTGAGCTGCCACTGGAGCGGCTGGTCGTCGCGGAAGCTGCCCTCGCTGCGGCCGCGCTCCATCAGCGGCTTCCAGCGGTCGATCAGCCCGACGTGGATCGCCTGGAACTGCTCGTGGGGCATGCTCTGCTCGGCCGCGACGATCAGCGCTCCGTACTGCTGGGTCAACTGCCACGACGCCTCGAGCAGCCTGCGCAGCGCGGCCCGCGGCTCGCCGTCGAGGTCGACGGCGCCGAGCGCCTCGTCGGACTGCTTGATGGCCCGCTCGACGACCTGGGTGACCAGCGTCGCGCGGGACTCGAAGTGGCCGTAGAGGGTGACCCGGCCGACGCCCGCGGCCTTGGCGATGTCAGCGACGCTGACGTCGGGGTCGCGGGCGAGACAGGCGGTCGCCGCATCCATGATCGACTCGATGTTCTTGAGTGCGTCGGCGCGTTTCACGGTCGTCATCGACGAGTCCTCCCCTGAGATAGTGAACGTCAACGTAGAGGTTAAGGGTCTCCGGGTCCGGTCACCGCCGTCCGGCCGGCCACGCGCACATCACCTTGGTCATGACTCGGCTTCCAGGTCGGATCACTGGTGGATCTCAGGGGATGCCGGGCGACCGGGGATGAGGACGCCGGCGACGAGGGCGGCGAGCGCGGCGATCACGGCTGCGACCAGGTAGGCCCGCTCGAAGCCGGCGGTGGTGCCGTCGACGAGGCTGGCCGCGGCGACGCCGGACATCACTGCTGCACCGAGCGAGGCGCCGAGCTCGTGGAAGGTGCTGAGGATGCCGGAGGCGACGCCCGCGAGATGCGGCTCGACCTGACTCAGCGCGGTCGCGGCGGCGACGACGAACAGGGTGCCGAGACCGGCCGAGCCGATGCTGACCGCGACGACGGTCGTCAGCGTGTTCATGCCGAACGCGGGCACGACGAGCCCGGCGGCGGCGATCGACAGCCCGATGACACCGAGGGTGCGGGCGCCGAGGCGTCCGATGAACCTGCCGCCCATCTGCGCGCCGACCATGGTCGCGGCGGCGACCGGCAGGAACAGCAGTCCGGTCGTGAGCGGCCCGTGTCCGGCGGCGCTCTGCAGATAGAACGTCCCGAGGAAGAAGACCGCCACCATCAGCCCGGTCGCGACGAACAGCACGAAGGTGCCGGACAGGACCGGTCGCCGCGAGAGCAGAGCGGGGTCGATGAGCGGGTGTCGCGTACGCCGCAGCCAGGCGCCCAGGACGGCGTACCCGACGATGCCGCCGACGAGGAGGAGGGCGGTGCGGCTCGAGTTCCAGCCCTCGTCGCCGGCCTCGATGAAGCCCAGGATCAGCAGCCCGGTGGCGGCGGTGACGACGAGCGCGCCGACGAGGTCGAGACGTGCGTTGCCTCCCCATGCCGGCAGCGCCGGAAGCTGTCGGGCGAGCATGAGTGCCACGACGATGCCGACGGGCACGTTGATCAGGAAGACCCATTCCCAGCCCGGCCCCGCGGTCAGGGCCCCGCCGAGAAGTACGCCGATCGCTGCCCCTCCAGCCCCGAGCGCCGACCAGATCCCGAGCGCCCGGTTGCGCTCCTCGCCGTCGAAGAGCCGCACCACGGTCGAGAGGGCAGCGGGGGAGAGCATCGCCGCTCCGACGCCCTGCGCCACCCGGCCGCCGATCGCCAGCTCCGCGCTCGTGGCGAGACCGGTGGCCAGCGAGGCCACGGTGAACGTCGCGAGCCCCGCCAGCACAACCGGCTTGGGTCCGAACAGGTCAGCCATCCGGCCGCCGAGGAGCATCAGCCCGCCGAACGCGAGCGTGTAGGCACTCACCACCCAGGTCAGCGCATCCCGGCCGAGCCCGAGGTCGGCGCCCATGTGCGGCAGCGCGATCGCCACCACGGTGACGTCGAGGATCAGCATGAACTGCGCCAGGCCCAGCAGGCCGAGCAACCGCCATCGGCGTGGGTCCGCTGCCTGCTCCATCGCCGTGTCTTCAGCTGTCTTGTCTGTCATGGGGTCTCCTCGAGTCGCTTAACATGAACACTGTTGTTCGAGATTAACCTGAACGGCAGTGTTCGACAAGAGAGTTTTCGAGGTCGCCTCATCGGGCGTGCTCGCGACGGCTCAGGGGAGCGCGCGAGCCGCCGCAAGATCGGCCGCGCAGTTGGTCGTCGCCGTGGCTGGCGGGTCGCTGCCGTGAATGCTCACCGAGGTAACTCGGTCAGCGCTCACCTCCCTCGCGGAACTCCACGAAGGAGGTTGGCGTTCACCGAGTTACCTCGGTGAACATCCGCGCCCTCGCCGAGGGGTAGGGCCCGCCTGCGGAGTCGCCGAAACAGCCAGGTGGAGGCGCGTCGAGACCAGCGGAGTCGCTTCCGCGTCCGGGCCCGAGCGTCGTACGCGACCTAGGCCGACTGGTTCCTTCCCAGCCGCCAGCCGCCGAGCGGCAGCTCGAGCGCCGACTCCGGCCCCCACGACCCCTGCGGGTAAGGCTCCACGGTGGGCCGATGCTCGAGGACCGGCTGGCAGATCTCCCACAGCCGCTCGACCTCGCGCGCACTCGTGAACAGGGTCCGGTCGCCGTTCATCACGTCGAGGAGCAGCCGCTCGTACGCCTCCAGCGGCCCGGCGTCCGGGGCGTCGCCCGCGAGGTCGAGGCGGAAGACCCCCTCGACCATCGCCATGCCGGGGCCGGGTCGCTTGGCCCGGACGTCGATCTCGATCCGGGCCTCGTCGCTGAGCTCGATCACCAGCTCGTTGGGCTCCGCTCGACCCGGGTCGGCCGGCTGCAGCCACTGGTGGCGAGGGTCGATGAAGCGGATCGTGATCGTCCGCCGCCCGGCGGCGAGCGCCTTGCCGGTGCGAAGGTAGAACGGCACCCCGCGCCAACGGTCGTTGTCGATCCACGCCTCGATGGCGACGTACGTCTCCACGTCGGAGTCGGCGGCGACGTCGGGCTCATCGCGATAGCCGTCGTACTGCCCGAAGATCACGCGCTCGGGGTCCAGCGGCCGGACGGCCGCGAAGGCGGCGGCCTTCGCCGCGCGGATCGCGCCCTCCCGGAAGGCGTGCGGGTCCTCGATCGCCACGAACCCGAGCAGCTGGCACAGGTGGGTGGTGACCATGTCGCGCAGGCAGCCGGTGCCCTCGTAGAAGCTGCCGCGACCCTCGACGGTGAGCGTCTCCGGGACGTCGATCTGCACGGACTCGATGCTGTGCCTGTTCCAGGCGGGCTCGAAGAGACCGTTGGCGAAGCGGAGCGCCAGCAGGTTCTGCACGGCCTCCTTCCCGATGAAGTGGTCGATACGGAAGACCTGCTTCTCGTCGAAGGCCTCGCCGAGCACGGCGTCGAGCTCGCGCGCCGAGGCGAGGTCGGTGCCGAACGGCTTCTCCGCGACCAGCCGGCTGCGGACGTTCAGTCCCTCGCGAGCGAGCATCCCGACCATCGGCTCCACCGCCTGCGGCGGTACGGAGAGATAGAGCAGACGCTGTACGTCGCCCACGGTCTGCTCGCTCTCCAGCGCGAGCCGGTCCTCGACCTCGTGCACCGCCTCGGCCAGCTCGGCCCCGTCCTCGGCGGAAGAGGCGACGAAGCGGATCCGCTCCAGCAGCGGCCCGGCGACGCTCTCGTCGACCTCCTTGACGAACTCGTTCAGCGCCTGGCGGACCTGGTCACGAAACTCGTCGTCGGTGCCGGGGGAGCGGCGCCCGCTGCCGATGATGGCGAGGTGGTCGGGAAGCCGCTTGGCGAGGGCGAGCCGATACAGCCCGGGGAACAGCTTGCGCGCGGCGAGATCGCCGGTCGCGCCGAAGAGAACGAGGACGTGCGGGGCTGGTTTCGAGGACACGTACTCAGTCTCCCACTCGCGGGTCGTGTGAGCCGGGTCCGACGGTGCGGCGGCATTTTACTTTCCGAGCTGTTTAGAACTCGCCACAGTGGGTAGAACCCACTCTGACGGACGGCGCCTCGACTGGTGTCGTGTAATGAGATCGCGGGAAGGTAACGACCGATGAGTGACTTCGGGGCAACATACGACGAGATGACCGGCACCGCCGACAAGCTCGACCAGGGCAAGGACACGATCGAGTCCGCGCTGGACGAG
>NZ_JBEXSD010000078.1:0-21242 GCF_040613495.1 Nocardioides sp. NPDC006273
CAGCTCTTCATCGACCTGAACGCGCAGATCGACGCGACGTTCCTGATCGTGACCCACGACATCAACTCGACGCGTACGGTGCCGGACAACATCGGGCTGCTCTACCACAAGCACCTGGCGATGTATGGGCCCCGCGAGATGCTGCTGAGCTCTGAGGAGCCGGTGGTGCGGCAGTTCCTCAACGCCCAGACGATCGGCCCGATCGGTATGTCGGAGGAGAAGGACGCCGACGAGCTGGCTGCGGAGAAGGACATGGGTCTGCCGCCGCTGCCGCCGATCCCGATGCAGCTCGAGCCGTCCAACGGCATTCCGCGCAAGTACCAGCGTCCGCCGGGTGCCTGGTGCCGTGAGAACGGTGTCACCCCGCCCCCGGGATCGTTCCGGCCTGACACGGTGTACGCCGCATCTGGCGCTGTACTCTGAGACCCACATCCGGCGCGACAGGACGGCAGCGGTCCGTGGCGTGGAGCCCGGTGCCTAGGTGTCCGAGTCGAGTCGACGCAGAGTCAGTACTCGACCCGCCCGAGGCGGCGCAGTGTCTTGGGCGAGACCAGGATCTCCCTTGGACGTCGTTGCTCTTGCTCCGTAGCGTTACCGCTCTTCACGCAGTGCACGAGCCCCCGTGCGACACAGATTTGTCTTTGGGCGACATCGTGATCTGGACTCCATGGTCGGCTCCTCGCGTTCCACGATGGGGTGAATCGTCTCTACGACTGCGCGACGTCGCATGCCCGAGACGGTCCAGTAGGACGCCACCGCCCCAGGTGACGCTGGCCGGCGTCCGTCTCGACAGCTCCCCGCCGATCTTGACGGCATTCGACGGTTGCCGCAAAACGCCCGCGAGATCGGCAGATAGGGCGCCGTTAGAGGTTCTTGGGTCGAGGCCCGCGTCGGATGTCATTGGCCACCTCATCGTCCCGAGAGCTTGTCGACCGAGTCGCGCAGCGCGTCTTCGCCTGCGCGGACATAGTGGTTCAGCACGGTGGTGAGCTTGTCGCCGAGGTATTGGGCGACGACCTCCCAGGATTCGCCGAGCTCCTCGTGGAACCACTTGGTCGCTGCGTGGTGGCGGAGGTTGCGGTAGACGATCGTGCGGGGCCAGGAGTTGTTGGGGTCGTTCTGCTCGACCCACGCGCGGACGCGGTGCCAGCGTTCATTGTGGAGCTCGGGTTTGACCGGGAGGTCTGTGGTGGTGTCCACGAAGAGCCACTGCTCATCTTCTGGGGGGATCGGGTAGTTCCACCAGGCCACGGTTCTGTCTGGCTCGCGTGCAGCAAGATCGGCCCGACGCTGGCGTTCGATGTCCTGGGCGTTGATGACTTGCTGGAGAGTGGCTGCTGGGGGCAGTCCGAGCAGTTCCTTGACGCGGGGGAGGAGCTCGTTGTTCAGGATCGAGGCGGGGAGTGGCACCTCGTGGAGGATGTGGTTCTTGACCGGACCGCGATATCCGTCTTGGTGGCGTGGTGTGCTCCAGGAGCCGTTGACGTGGAGGTAGCCGCCGTCGAAGAAGACGTCGATCGCCCGCAACGCGTTCTGTTCACCGAGGCGCAGGCCGCCGAAGCCGGCTACGCGGATCTTCGTGCCGAAGAGAGGTAGCCGGGTCATCAGCGGGTCGGTGCTGTCCGGGCCGCAGAGCTTGTCGGCGGCGTCGGCCATAGCTCGCACCTGGCGGGTCTCGGGGCGCAGGCGCGGGTCGACAAAGTGGGTGGTGGCTCCGTGGAGGACCGTCGTGCGTCCGATCTCGAGTCCGTCGAGCGGGTCGACCGAGCGGTCGAGCCAGCCCAAGCGCCAGGCGAGCTTGCGCATGGCGGCGAGCTGCCCGCGGAGGTCTTCTCGGCCCCGGGTCGAGAAGATGGTCTGAGCGCCCTTCTCCATCACCTTGCGGCTGTGTTCTACCCGCCACTTCGCGACCGGGACGTCGCCGACAGTGGGGAGGATGTGCGCGTTCAGTCTCGACTCGCGGCCTTGGATCGTGCGCGGGTGCTTGTCTCGCTCGTGGCTGTCCTTGATGTATTCGTCGCCGAGCATTCGGATCGTGCGCGCGGCGCGTACGTCGGCCCGGGCCGGTGCCTCCGTCGCCGTGTCGAGTGCCGCTTCGGCCCGGTCGAAGATGTCACGGGCCTCGGTCTCGGTGCTGGCTCGGCGGAGCACGCGTTGCCAGGGCTCGCCGTCGCCGGCCGGTGACCGGAACATCACCTGGTAGCTCGTGCTGCCAACGCCCGGGGCGTAAAGGCGTACGCGCCAGGCTCGCTTGGTCCCGCCGAGCGTGCGCGGCTTGCCTTGGGCGAGCAGCGTCGGCTTCTTGCGGGGTGGCATCCGTGTCCCTCCTAGAGTGGGGGGCGGGTCCGGTGCGGGCCCACCGAGATCTGCTTCGTGTATCACTCTCGTGTATCACGAGCCTGATCATGATACACGTGCCACTCGTTAGGAGTGATGGAAATGGTCAACCGTCTGGCTGGTGCGACGAGCCCGTATCTCCTTCAACATGCAGGTAATCCCGTGGATTGGTGGGAGTGGGGACCGGATGCCTTCGCCGAGGCGAAGCGTCGTGATACACCGATCCTTCTCTCGGTCGGCTATGCAGCCTGCCACTGGTGCCACGTGATGGCGCACGAGTCGTTCGAGGACGCGGCGACCGCGGCGTACATGAACGAGCACTTCGTCAACATCAAGGTCGACCGTGAGGAGCGGCCGGATGTGGATGCGGTCTATATGGCGGCGACGACGGCGATGACCGGGTCGGGCGGGTGGCCGATGACGGTCGTGCTCGACCACGACGGCAACCCGTTCTTCGCGGGGACCTACTTCCCGGACACGCCGCGCCATGGGCAGCCGGCGTTCACGCAGGTGCTGCAGGCGCTCTCGGAGGCGTGGACGCAGCGGCGGTCGGAGATCGGGGCGGTTGCGGAGAACGTACGTCAGCATCTGACCGCCATCTCCGGAGCTGACGGAAGAGCCGGTGACTGGCAGGTGGATGTCACCGCCGCGGTCGAGATGCTGGCGGGTCAGTTCGACCCGATGGCGGGTGGGTTCGGGGGTGCTCCGAAATTCCCGCCGTCGATGGTGCTGGAGTTCCTGCGGCGGGTGTCCAAGGTGGACTCGAGAGTCCCGCAGATGCTCTCGCGCACGGTGGCCGCCATGGCGGGCGGTGGGCTTTATGACCAGATCGGGGGCGGGTTCGCGCGCTATGCCGTTGACCGCGGCTGGGTGGTTCCGCACTTCGAGAAGATGCTCTATGACAACGCCCAGCTGATCGGGCTCTACGCTCGCCTCGGCACCGATCTCGGTGACCGGGTCGCCCGGGAGAGTGCCGACTGGATGATCCGCGAGCTCGGCACCGCCGAAGGCGGGTTCGCCTCGGCGCTCGACGCCGACAGCGAAGGGGTCGAGGGGAAGTTCTACGTCTGGACCCCGGCCGGGCTCGTCGAGGTTCTCGGTGCCGAGGACGGTGCCTGGGCCGCGGAGCTCTTCGAGGTCACCGAGGCGGGGACGTTCGAGGAGGGGGCCTCGACGCTCCAGCTGCGCCACCGGCCCGACGACACCGAGCGGCTCGAGTCGGTCAAGACGCGGCTCCTGACCGCGCGCGAGGATCGGGTCCGCCCGGCGCGCGACGACAAGGTCGTCGCGGCTTGGAACGGGCTGGCGATCAGCGGGCTCGTCGATGCCGGGCTGCTGCTGGGGGAGCCGCGGTACGTCGAAACGGCGGTTGCGGCGGCGGAGCTGCTGTGGCGGGTGCACGGTCCTTCATCAAGGTATGCAGACGAAGGCTCACATCCCGGGCGGAGTTCCGCAGGGGATGTGAGCGTTGACCTGCATACCTTGACGGAGGAACCGGCGGCCCGCCTCCTCCGCGTCAGCCGCGACGGCGCGGCAGGTGCCCACGCGGGCGTGCTCGAGGACTACGGCTGTGTCGCCGGCGGCTTCCTGAGCCTGGTCCAGGCGACCGGCGACAGCATCTGGCTCGACCGGGCGACGGCACTGCTCGACACCGCGCTGACTCATTTCCGTGCCGAGGATGGTGGCTTCTACGACACCGCCGACGACGCGGAGGCGCTGGTCACCCGGCCCAGGGATCCCTCCGACAACGCCAGCCCCGGCGGCACCAGTGCGATGGCCCATGCGCTCGTCACCGCGCACGCGCTCACCGGCGAGGGTCGCTTCCGCGCCGCGGCCGAGGAGGCGCTCGCCGCCACCAGCACCCTGATCGCCAAGGCGCCCCGGTTCGCCGGCTGGTCCCTGGCAGCCGCGGCCACGATGGCCGAGGGTCCGCTCGAGATCGCGGTCGTCGGACCTCCGGGACCCGACCGCGACGCCCTCGAGGCCGCGGCCCGGCGCAAGCCGGGTGCGGTGGTGGTCGTCGCCGACGAGGCCCGCGAGGACATCCCGCTGCTGAGCAGCCGGACGTCGGTGGACGGGAAGGCGGCGGCGTACGTCTGTCGGGGGTTCGTCTGCGAACGCCCGGTCACGTCGGTGGCGGACCTGGAGAGGGCACACACCTGAGCGGCGACAACTATGGGGTGATCCCATATGTCGGCGAGCCCGTAGAAGTGTAACTTCGGTCACATGACGGTCGATGTGGTGGCGTTCCTGGAGCTGCTCGCCGGGGATGCCGCCGAGGCCGACTTCGAGGGGCCGTCGCGGGCCGCGCGAGCGGCGGGGGCGGCGGTCGAGGAACAGGAGCGGATCGACTACGCCAAGCGGCTCGCGCTCCAGGTCAGAGACATCTTGGAGGCGCGTCGCCGACGCGAGGGAGAGCTGGGTGCGCTGTTCGAGTCGGCCAACGACCTGGCGATGCTGACGAACCTGGAAGCGGTGCTGCAGGCGATCGTGACCCGGGCGAAGCAGCTGCTGAACAGCGACGTCGCCTACCTGACCCTCAACGACGAGCGCCGCGGTGAGTACATGCGGGTGACCGAGGGAATCCTGACCGCCGCTTTCCGCTCGACCCGGATCCCCTACGGCATCGGGCTCGGCGGCCTCGTCGCCCAGACCATGAAGCCCTACTCGACCGCCGACTACATCCTCGACGAGCGCTTCCGGCACGCCCCCGACATCGACGGCGCGGTCAGCGGAGAGGGCATCCGGGCGATCATCGGCGTACCCCTCCTGCTCGGCACCCAGGTGATCGGCGTCCTCTTCGCCGCCAACCGCACCGTACGTCCCTTCGGCACCGAGGCGAGCGCACTGCTCGTCTCCCTCGCCGCCCATGCCGCGATCGCCGTGGACAAGGCCCGGCTGCTCGAGGAGACCCGCGCCGCGGTGGCCGAGCTCGAGGTCACCACCCGCGAGCTGCAGGCGCGCAACGAGGCGGTCGAGCGTGCCGCCGACGCCCACGACCGGCTCACCAGGATCGTCGTCGAGGGCGGCGGCGTCGACGACGTCGTACGCAGCGTCGCCGAGGTCCTCGGCGCCCGGGTCGTCGTCCTGGATCTGAGCGGAGAGACCATCGCGAGCAGCGCCCCGGGCCAGCCTGTCTCCGACTACGAGGCCGCCGTGACCAGACGGAGCCTCGACCTCAGCCGCACCGCCGGCAGCGGTGACATCTACGCGACCCCGGTCCTCGCCGGAGCCGAGCAGCTCGGCTCGATGCTGCTGGGCCCACGTGAGGTCGACCGCGAGAACGGCGATCTGGACGACGGCGACCAGCGGATCCTGGAGCGCGCGGCGCTGGTCACGGCGCTGCTGCTGCTCTTCCGCCGAAGCGTCGCCGAGGCCGAGGGGAGGGTGCGGGGCGAGCTCCTCGACGAGCTCCTCTCCGGCACCACCCCGGATCCGGAGACGCTCCGCGAGCGCGGCCGCCTTCTGCAGGCAGACCTGTCCAGGCCCTACGCGGTGGTGGTGGCCGATGTCCCCGGCGACCGGGCGCGGGTCGGTCAGGCGGCGACGTTCGTCGCCGCGACCCACGACGGGTTCGCGGCGGTGCGGCAGGGACAGGTCGTGCTGATCTTCCCAGACTGCGACGCCCGTGCCGCCGGCGAGCTGGTCGTCGAGGGCCTGCGGCTGTCGGCGGGCGCGCCGGTCACCGTCGGCGCCGCCGGCCCGGTCCCGGGACCGCTGAGCAGCCCCGATGCCGTGGTGAAGGGCTACGACGAGGCCCGGCGCTGCCTGGCGGCCGCGATGACCCTGGGGCGCGAGGGCCAGGTGGTCACCGCCGACGATCTCGGGTTCGTGGGCCTGCTGCTCGGCTCCGACGGGCACCCGGCTGCGTACGTCACCTCACGGCTGGGCCCGGTGATCGACTACGACGCCGCGAAGGGATCGAAGCTGGTCGAGACCCTGCGGACCTATTTCGCCGCCGACCGCAACCTCACCCGCACCGCCGGCGCGCTGCACGTCCACGTCAACACGGTCACCCAGCGCCTGGAGCGTGTCACCCGCCTGCTCGGCAAGGGATGGCAGGAGCCGGAGCGCCAGCTCGAGGTGCAGCTGGCGCTCCGGCTCCATCTGCTGGTCGCCTAGGAAGCCTACGTCTAGGTCGGCTTCCGGCGGCTGAGCCAGAGGTGGCGAGCGGTGCCCCAGATGCCACGGCGAAAGAGCAGCACCACGGTCACGAACACGCCACCGGTGACGATCCCGATCCCGTCGAACCCGGACGAGGCCAGATAGTCGGCCAGCAGCACGATCAGGCCGGCGCCGATCACCCCGCCCCACAGCGTCCCGATCCCGCCGAGCACCGTCATCAGGACGACCTCGCCGGAGGTGGCCCAGTGCAGCTCGGGCAGCGCCACGAACCCGTGCGAGACGGCGAAGACACCGCCGGCCAGCCCGGAGAGCCCGGCCGAGAGGACGAAGACGATCAGCTTGTAGCGCTCCACGTCGTAGCCCAGCGCCCGGGCTCGCGGCGCGTTGTCGCGGATCGCGACCAGCACCCGCCCGAAGGGGGAGTGGACGATCCGCCAGGCGGCCCACATCCCGAGCAGGATGATCGGCAGCGCGGCGTAGTAGAAGAAGAACGAGTCGGTCTCGACCGCCTCGATCCCGAAGAACGACCGCGGCACGCCCTGGAGCCCGTTCTCGCCGCCCGTGAGCGCGGAGGCCTGATTGGCGATGAAGAAGAGCATCTGCGCGAAGGCGAGGGTGACCATCGCGAAGTAGATCCCCGACCGCTTCACCGACAGATAGCCGATCGGCAGGGCCAGGAGCATCGCGAAGAGCGCCCCGCCGAAGACCGCCACCGGGAAGGGAACCCCGAAGTGGATGGCGATCAACCCCGTCGCGTACGCCGATCCGCCCCAGAACGCGGCGTGACCGAACGAGAGCAGCCCGCAGTAGCCCAGCAGCAGGTCGAGGGCGACCGCGAAGAGCGCCCACGCCGCGATGTCCATCGCCACCGGCGGGTAGACGAACCACGGCAGCCCCAGCGCCACCAGCAGGCCGACGGCCAGCAGCACCAGCCGCTGCCAGGGCCGCCCACCCGCGATCGCCGCATGCTGCTCGGTGACGCTCGCGCCGGCCGTCGCGATGCTCGTCATGCCGTCGCCTCCTCTCGGCCGAAGAGCCCGGCCGGGCGGGCCAGGACCACCACGGCCATCAGCACGAAGATCAGCACCTGCGCGAACGTCGGTGCGTACGCCTGCCCGAACGCCTCCACCAGTCCGACCAGGAACCCGCCGACGACGGCGCCGACGATCGAGCCCAGCCCGCCGATCACCACGACCGCGAACAGGATGATGATGAAGTCGCTGCCCATCTCGGCGGTGATCGCCCGGAACGGCGCCGCCAGCACTCCCGCCAGCCCGGCCAGCGCGACCCCGAAGCCGAAGACCGGGGTCACCCAGCGCCCGACGTTGATCCCGAGCGCACCGGCGAGCTCGGGCCGCTCGGTCGCGGCCCGGACGATCATGCCCACCCGCGTACGCGTCATCAGCAGCCAGACGCCGAGACAGACCAGCAGGGCCACGCCGATCACGAAGAGCTGGTAGATCGGCAACCCGACGCCGGCCACCTGGATCCGCCCGCTGAGCACCTCAGGGCGCTCGTAGGGCAGACCGCTCACGCCGTAGCGGCGCTTGACCAGGTCGACCAGCAGCAGGGTCAGCCCGAAGGTGAGCAGCAGGTTGTAGAGCGGGTCGAGCGGCAGCAGCCACTGCACCAGCAGCCGCTCGACCAGCATCCCGAAGACGAGCATCAGCAAGGGCACCACGATCAGGGCACCCCACAGGCTCAGACCGAGGGTGTCCAGGAGCACCGCGGCGGCGACCGCTCCCAGCATGTAGAAGGCGCCGTGGGCGAAGTTGACCACACCCAGCACCCCGAAGATGACCGCCAGGCCGAGCGCGGCCAGCGCGTAGAAGCTGCCGGCCGCGAGCCCTTGGACGGTGTATTGCAGAACCGCGTTCATACCAATCCTTCTGACCGTTCCTCTGGACGTCGAACCGATCGGCTACATCGAGCAGCCGGACTCCGCCGCCGGGCGGAACGCCTCCTCGGCCGGGATGGTCTTGATGATCTCCTCGTAGTCCCAGTCCTCCTTGACGGCATCCGGCCCCTTGACCTTGGCCAGGTAGACGTCGTGGATGACCCGGTGGTCCTCGGCGCGGATCTCACCGTTGCGGAGGAACATGTCGTCCACCTTCTTGCCCTCGAGCTCCTCGACGACCTTGTCGGCGTCGTCGGTGCCGGCCGACTGGACCGCCTCCAGATACTGCAGGGCAGCGGAGTAGTTGCCGGCGTGGGCGTACGTCGGCCGGTCGCCGGTCTCCTCCAGGAAACGGTCGGCCCACTCGCGGGACTTCTCGTCGAGGTTCCAGTACCAGGCGTCGGTGAAGATCGTGCCCTCGAAGGCCTCGACACCGAGCGAGTGGATGTCGGAGATGAACATCAGCCCGACGGCCAGGTCGATGCCCTTCTCCTTCAGGCCGGAGTCGTTGTACTGCTTGACCAGGTTGATCAGGTCGCCACCGGCGTGCATGGTGCCGATGACCTGCGGGTTCGCGGCTCCCGCCTTGGTGATGTACGTCGCGAAGTTGTCGTTCGGGAACGGCGTCGCGATCGTGCCCCCGACCTTGCCACCGCCGGCCTCGATGGCGCCGGTGAACGACTTCACCATGTCCTGACCGAAGGCGTAGTCGGGGTAGATCAGCTGCCAGTTCTTGTCGCCTTCCTCGGTCACGACGGTGCCGGTGCCGTTGGCCAGCATCCAAGTGTCGTACGCGTAGTGGAAGGTGTACTTGTTGCACTGGGCACCGGTGAGCTCGGTCGTCCCGGCGCCGATGTTCATGTAGAGCTTCTTCTTGTTCTTCGCCTGCGTCGCGACCGCGAGGGCCGCCGACGAGGTCGGGACGTCGAGGATGATGTCGGCACCCTCGCGGTCGTAGAGCTCCTGCGCCTTGGTGTTGGCGATGTCCGGCTCGTTCTGATGGTCGGCCGAGGTCACCTCGATGTCCTCGACGACGGCGTCGTCGCCGTACTTCTCCTGATAGTCGTCGATCGCCATCTGGATGGCGATCTTCGAGTTGGGGCCGGAGACGTCCTTGTAGACGCCGGAAGCGTCGTTGAGCAGGGCGAGGACCACCTTGTCGTCGGTGAAGTCGCCTCCGCCGGCGCTCGGACCGCCGGCGCCGCAGCCTGCGGTGACCAGGACACCTGCCATCAGGACGGAGGCGCCGGAAGCTGTGCGTCGCTTGTTCATCGTGTCTCTCCTCGCGGGGGTTGGGACTGCGCTGATTGGGACTGCGCTGATTGCTTGGGGTCAGATCCCGAGGTGTTCGAGCAGCTCGTCCTGGCGTGCGACGAACTCGTCGTTGTCCAGGCTCTCGACGAGTCGGCCCTGGGCGAGCAGGTAGTGGCGGTCGGCGACGGTGGCGGCGAAACGTACGTTCTGCTCGATCAGGAGCACGCCGATCCCGGACTGCTTCGCGGTCCGCACGATGTCGCCGATCTGGGCGACGATGACGGGGGCGAGCCCCTCGGAGGGCTCGTCGAGGAGGAGCACGCGGGCCCCGGTGCGGAGCACCCGGGCGACGGCGAGCATCTGCTGCTCGCCACCCGAGAGCGTCGTCCCGCCCGCTCGCCGGCGGCTGCCGAGAGCGGGGAAGGCGTCGTAGACCTGCTCCAACGTCCAGGCCGACTCGGAGACCTTCGGCGGCAGGAGCAGGTTCTCCTCGACGCTCAGGTTCGCGAAGATGCCCCGGTCGTCCTGCACCCAGCCGAGCCCGGCGCGGGCACGCTTGTGGGCGGGCAGCGAGGTGATGTCGCGGCCGTCGAGCCGGATCGTTCCGGTCAGCTGCTTGTGGAGGCCCATCAGGCAGCGTACGAGGGTGGTCTTGCCGGCGCCGTTGCGACCGACGAGGGTGACGACCTCGCCCGCGGCGACGCTCAAGGTGGTCTCGCGCAGGGCCTGGGCCTCGCCGTACCAGGCGCTCAGCTCGACGACGTCGAGCATCGGAGTCTCAAGCACTGTGGGCCTCCCCGAGGTAGGCGGTGATGACGCGGGGATCCGCGCGCACCTCGTCGTAGGGGCCCTCGGCGAGCACCGAGCCCTGCTGCAGGACCGTGACCCGGTCGGCGAGCTGGCCGACGACGTGCATGTTGTGGTCGACGAAGATGACGGTGCGGCCCTCGGCGATGCGCTGGACGAGCTCGATGGTGCGGTCGACGTCCTCGATGCCCATCCCCGCCGTCGGCTCGTCGAGCAGGAGGAGCTTCGGTTCGACGGCGAGCACGAGGGCGAGCTCGAGCGCACGCTTCTGGCCGTACGCCATCAGCCCCGTCGGCTTGTCGGCCAGCTCGGTCAGGCCGACCTCGGCCAGCAGCCTGTCGACCTCGTCGCGCCGCTGCCCCAGGAGCCTCTCCGAGCGCCAGAACTTCAGGCCCTGGTTGGTCAGCCCCTGGAGCGCGATCTCGACGTGCTCGCGAGGAGTGAGGTTCTCGAAGAGGCTGGTGATCTGGAAGGAGCGGGCCACCCCGTGACGGGTGATCCGCTCCGGTGCCATCCCGGTGACGTCGTCACCGAAGACCGTGATCCGTCCGCTGGTGGGCTTCAGGAAGCCGGTCAGCAGGTTGAACAGGGTCGTCTTGCCGGCCCCGTTCGGGCCGACGAGCGCGTGCACGGAGCCCTCGGCGACCTCCAGGTCGACGGAGCTGACCGCGCGGAAGCCACGGAAGTCCTTGGTGAGACCCTCGGTCCGTAGCGCCCACCTCGGGGCTGATGTGGTGCTCGTCACAGGGGCGACGCTAGGGAAGTGGTGAGGCGTGCGCCATAGGGGTTCGAGACACACTGAGCCGGTCTGCTGTGTGGCTGATCCCCATGCCGTCGCCTCGGCTAGCGGCTCCCGGCCGACCACATCCCGAGCCCAGGAGATGTGTGGGCCGGCCACATGGCGTACGTCACACGGCGTCGCGATGCTTGACGGATCCGAAGGCCGGCCCAGGTGGGCCCCGTCCAGGAGGCCAACCATGCCCCACGCCCGTCTCGTACGCAGACTCCTGACTGCCGGCTCGTCGCTGGCCCTCGCCGCCGCGGCCCTGGTCGTCGGCCATGCGCCCGCGAACGCCGCGCCGTCGAAGGGCGGCGCCGACTGCTCGTCGCTGGTCGGACTGAAGATCCCCGTGAAGCGCATCGGTCTGCCCACCAGCGGTGCCGAGGTCACCGCGACGGCGTCGGTGCCGGCGTCGGGGACCGGACCGGCCGCGCTCCCGGCCTACTGCCGCGCCGACATCGCGATCCACCCGGTCGACTCCGCTGCGCCGGACATCCGGATGGGCCTGGCGTTGCCGGAGGGGTGGAACGGGCGGACGATGATGTTCGGCGGTGGCG
Source organism: Nocardioides sp. NPDC006273 (assembly GCF_040613495.1). NCBI lineage: Bacteria > Bacillati > Actinomycetota > Actinomycetes > Propionibacteriales > Nocardioidaceae > Nocardioides > Nocardioides sp. NPDC006273. Next base: position 11,759 of record NZ_JBEXSD010000078.1, read on the forward strand.
GCTACAACGGCACCGTTCCCAGCCTCACCCAGAACGTGCCCTTCGGCCCGGTCGACCAGCGCACCCCGCTCGGACGCGGCTACGCGACCTATGCCAGCGACTCGGGCCACCAGGCTGACCCTGGCCGCCACCCGATCCCCAGCCTGGACGGTTGGTTCGGCCGCTCCGACGAGGCGCTGCGCAACTTCTCGGGCGACGCGCTCAAGAAGGTGCATGACACCGCGGCGTACGTGATCCGGAAGGCCTTCGGCCGGGCTCCCGCCACGGCCTACTTCGCCGGTGGCTCGACCGGTGGCCGTGAAGCGCTGGCGGTCGCGCAGCGCTGGCCGCGCGACTTCGACGGGGTGATCTCGGCGTACCCCGCCTGGAACGCCGCCACCCTCGACCTCTTCTTCGGCCGGATCACCCACGAGTTCGCCAAGCCCGGCGCCTTCCCGTCCCCGGCCCAGCAGGCCTTTGTCGCGCAACGGGTCCTGGCCGCCTGCGACGGCGACGACGGGCTCGAGGACGGGGTGATCTCCGACGAGGCCGGCTGCGACTTCGAGCCGGAGACGCTGCTGTGTGGCGAGGGTGAGGACCCGGGGGCCACCTGCCTCTCCCGTGAGCAGGTGGACGCGGTGGTCGCTGCCGACAGCAGCTGGCGACTGCCCTACCGGGTCGCCAGCGGGGAGTGGGGCTACCCCGGGTTCCCGCTGCTGTCCGGGGCCCGGATGTCGACGCCGATCCTGGGCTTCGGCACCACCGCCCCGGCCGACCCGATGCCGGTGACCGCGGGCTACGGCATGCAGTTCTGGAACCAGTGGGTCAAGCACTTCGTCGCCCGGGATCCGCAGATCAGCCCCTTCGCCATCGACCCGGCCAACCCGGGGGAGTGGCAGCGCCGGATCAGTGAGCTCACTGCGCTCCAGGACGTCAACGACGCCGACCTGCGACCCTTCGCCCGCTCGGGCGGCAGGCTGATCCTGGTCCACGGCGCCGCCGACGAGCTGGTCAGTCACCGCTCCACGATCGACTACTACCAGCGGGTCGAGCGGACGATGGGGAAGCGGGCGACCGAGCGGTTCTCGCGCTTCTACCTGGTCCCGGGCGCCAACCACGCGAACTTCGCCCCGGTCGCCTACTCCGCCTCCTACGACTCGCTCACGACGATGGAGAACTGGGCGGAGGACGGGGTCGCGCCGGACCAGAACCAGGTGGTCGCCGACGGCAACGCCGGCGCCGGCCGCACTCGGCCGCTGTGCGAGTGGCCTGCCTATCCTGCGTACGTCGGCGGGCCTGCCGCGGAGGCCAGCAGCTTCCGGTGCGAGCGATGACGGGGTAACCCCGAACTGTCGATCGGGCCGATCCGGATGGTTTGCTATCCCTCATGTCCGTTTGGCGAACAAAGTCCATCGAGCAGTCTCTCGCCGATGCCGACCACCCTGACTTCAAGCTCAAGCGCCGGCTCACCTCCGTCGACCTGACCGTCTTCGGGATCGGCGTCATCATCGGGGCGGGGATCTTCACGCTGACCGGTCGGGCCGCCGCCGAGTACGCCGGGCCAGGGGTGGTCTTCTCCTTCGTCATCGCCGCGTTCTGCTGTGGCCTGGCGGCGCTCTGCTACGCGGAGTTCGCCTCGGCCGTCCCGGTCTCCGGGTCGGCGTACACGTTCTCCTACGTCACCCTCGGCGAGATGCTCGCGTGGATCATCGGCTGGGACCTGATCCTGGAGATGATCCTGGGTGCGTCCGTGGTCGCGCAGGGTTGGAGCGCCTACCTGGTGACGTTCCTCGAGGAGATCGGCCTCGGCTGGCCCGAAGGCTTCGGTCCGGACGCCAACGCCGAGTTCGGTCAGCCCAACCTGGCCGCGCTGCTGCTCGTGGTCGCCCTGGTCGGCCTGGTCGCGATCGGCATCAAGGAGTCGCTGCGGGTCAACCTCGCGCTCGTCGCGGTCAAGCTGTTCATCGTCCTGTTCGTCATCGTCGCCGGCATGTTCTACATCTCCGGCGCCAACTACGACCCGTTCATCCCCGGGCGCGCCGGCTCCGTCGGCGGCGAGGGCATCCACCAGCCGCTGATCCAGTGGGCCTTCGGTCTCGAGCCGCAGACCTTCGGCGTCCTCGGCATCATCTCGGCCGCGTCTGTCGTCTTCTTCGCCTACCTCGGTTTCGACGTGGTCGCCACGACCGCGGAGGAGGCCAACAACCCTCAGCGCGATCTTCCTCGCGGCATCATCGGCTCGCTGGTGATCTGCACGTTGCTCTACGTCGCCGTCGCCCTGGTCATCACCGGCATGGTGAAGTACGACCAGATCGACCCCGAGGCCGCGCTCGCCACCGCCTTCCGCGACGTCGGCCGCAGCGGGTTCGCGATCTTGATCTCGGCGGGTGCCGTCGCCGGCCTCACCACCGTGGTGATGACGCTGATGATCGGCGCCATCCGGGTCGTCTTCGCGATGAGCCGCGACGGTCTGTTCCCGGTCAAGTTCGCCCACGTCAACGCGAAGACCGGTACGCCGATCCGGATCACCCTCGTCATCGGCGCCTTCGTCGCGATCGTGGCCACGTTCACCCCGATCGGCAAGCTCGAGGAGATGGTCAACATCGGCACGCTGACGGCGTTCGCGATGGTCTCGATCGCCGTGCCGATCCTGCGCAAGCGCCGCCCGGACCTGCAGCGCTCCTTCAAGGTGCCGTTCAGTCCGGTGCTGCCGATCCTGGCCGCGGTGATCTGCCTCTACCTGATGCTCAACCTGAGCATCGAGACCTGGTTGCGGTTCCTGGCGTGGATGGCGCTCGGCTTCGCCATCTACTTCCTCTACGGCTACCGCAACTCGCGGGTCGGCAAGGGCGGCGACGACAAGGCCGCCGAGCCGCTGCACATGTGAGGCTCCCCGGATCTGGGGCGGCGGGAGGTCATCGCGCGGCGTCGATGAAGCGGTCGCCGAGGTCGGAGCGCAGGTAGAGGACCGATCGACCGTGGCGGGCCGAGGTCAGCAGCCCGGCGGCTCGCATCGCCCTCAGATGCTGGTTGACGGCCGCGGCGGTGACCCCGAGGCGTACCGCCAGCTCCGTCGACGAGGCCGGTGCCTCCAGCATCCTCAGGAGCCCCGAGCGGGTCTCGCCGATGAGTTCGCGCAGCGCCTGCGGCGCCCGCGGCCGGTCGGTGTTCCACAGGGTGCCGAGGCCGCGGGCCGGGTAGAACATGACCGGCGGCTCGGCCGCCGAGATCGGCGTCGAGGGGTTGAGGCTGAACAAGGTGGGAACCAAGGTGAGCCCGATACCCGCGGTCGTACGCCGATAGTCGACCTTCGACGTGTTGAGCCGAATGGTGAGCAGGTCGTCGGCGAGGGTCACCCGCGGCGAGGTGTCGGCGAACATCGTGGCCATGCCGGAGTGGACGATCGTGCGTCCGCGGTGCACGATATCGGCCTCCAGGACCGCCCGCATCCGCTGCCAGTGCGGCTCGAAACAGGCCTCCCAGTAGTCGCTCAGCGCGGTGAGCACCCGGCGCAGCACCGCCTGCGGGCGCCCGTCCAGCGCAGCCGGCCGACTGGCGGTGTCGAAGTGGACGGCGTCGAGGTCGGCGCGCACCCGATGCGGCGGTGTCGCCGCGACGACCTCGAGCTCCTCCTCGAGCCGGGCCAGAGGGTGGTGCGGTCGCGGGTTGAGGAAGTCCGGCGTCCAGAGTCGCTGGTTGGTCAGCGCCAGCAGAGCCTCCCGGTCGAGGTCCGCGGCGGCCACTGCGCGGAGCCAGGGCAGGTGGAGCGGGAAGCGGCCCGGATCGCGCAGCGCTCTCAGCGAGAGGGTCAGCTCGTTGAGGGGCGAGATGGCGAACCTGACCTCGCTCAGATCGGCGCCTGTCAGCTCATACCTCACCATGAAGCAATACGCTATATCGTTCGCGGTCCCCGGTCGTCGAATGCGACAACTGGGCCATGATCCGACCTCCCAGCGACCCGGTCGAGCGTCCGCTCGTCGGCGCCGTCGCGGCCCTCTCGCTCGCGCGCGGCATGTTCTTCGCCGTCAGCGCGCTCTACTTCACCCGCGTCGTCGGGCTCTCGGCGGTGACCGTCGGCGTCGGGCTCACCGTCGCCGGCGGAGTCGGTGTGCTCGCCACGTACGCCGGTGGGCGGGTCAGCGACCGCTGGGGTGCCGACCGGGTTCAGCTGTGGGCGATGGCGAGCTACGGCACCGCGCTGCTCGCCTACGCGCTGGCGCGGGACGTGGTCGCGTTCGTGCTGGTCGCGACCTGGGTCTCGGCCTCACGAGGCTTCCACTCGAGCGCCCAGGCGACCCTGGTCGCGCGCTGGTTCGTCGGCCCCGAGCGGGTGGCGGTCCGGGCACGGCTGCGGGTGGTGATGAACGTGATGATCGGAGTGGGCACGCTGCTCGCCGCCCTGGCGCTGGTGGTGGACACCGCGACCGCCTACCGCACCACGATGGTGATCGTCGGCGTGCTCACCACGCTGGCGGCGGTGCCGCTCGTCGGGCTCCGGCGCCGGGTCGTCGGGCTGGCCGCCACGATGGATGCCGGTGCCGGGCCCGCGGCGGTCAAGGGGCCCTCGCCGCTGCGTGACCGCACCTATGTGACCGCCGCCGTGCTCAGCGGGGTGATGGCGATCCACTTCGGAGTGACCTCGATCGCGGTGCCACTGTGGGTGGCCGACCACACCGACGCTCCGACGGTCCTGGTCTCGCTGCTGCTGGTGGTGAACACGGTCTACGTCGCGCTCTTCCAGGTGCGCGCCTCACGAGGGACCCACGACATCGCGACGGCGGGACGGGCGGTGCGCGGTGCCGGATTCCTGCTGCTGGCGGCCTGCCTGCTCTTCGCGGCGGCGGAGTACGTCGGTCCGGTGGTCGCCACCTGCGTACTGCTGCTCGCGGCCCTGGCCGCCTCCGCGGCCGAGACCCGCGGAGAGGCGGGCAGTTGGGGACTGGCCTTCGAGCTCGCCGACCAGGAGCGAGCCGGTGCCTATCAAGGGGTGAGCCAGATGGGCTACGCGCTCGCACACATGCTCGCGCCGCTGGTGGTGACCGCCACCGCGATCGACCATGGCACGGGCGGGTGGATGGTGCTGGGCGCGGTCTTCGCCATCACCGGCATCCTCACCGCGATGCTCGCGCGGCACGCGGCGGCAGCGCGGGCGCGGGAGCCTCAGCGCAGCGCGTACGTGGCGAGCGAGACGCCCGTGTAGTGAGCGACGAACGCCAGGATCGTGAAGGTGTGGAAGACCTCGTGGAAGCCGAACCACCGCGGCCACGGGTCGGGCCGTTTGAAGCCGTAGATGACGCCACCGGCGGTGTAGAGCGCGCCACCGACACAGATCAGCGTGAAGGTGGCGATCCCGATGCCGACCCCGAGCGCCACGGCGCCGGTGAAGAACGCCGGGATGAAGAAGATCGCAGCCCAGCCGAGGGCGATGTAGTTGGGGACGTAGAGCCAGCGCGGTGCGTCGTTCCAGAAGACCCGGAAGAGCACACCGAGGATCGCGCCGGTCCAGACCACAGAGAGCAGCACGACCTGGGTGACACCGTCGAGGAGCAGCAGCGAGAACGGCGTGTAGGAACCGGCGATCATCAGCATGATGTTCGCGTGGTCCCAGCGCTTCATGATCGTGTACCACCGCTCGTTCCACCGCCCGAGGGCGTTGACCCGGTGGTAGACCGCGGAGACGGTGAAGAGCAGCAGGGCGGCCATGGTGAACACCGCAGCACCGACCCGGGGCGCCCCTGCGGGCGCCAGCACGATCAGGACGATTCCGGCCGCCAGCGTGAGTGGCGCGGTGGCCAGATGGATCCAGCCGCGCATCTTCGGAAGGGCCTCGTGGACGGTCGAGGAGACCGAGTCGGTGATGTTTCCGACCGTCAGGCGCATCGCGTCAGTCATCTCGCTCATGAGGATCAACACTATCGGTAGACCCTGAAGACGAGGTGAATCCCGTACCGCCGGTTGGGGTGATTCCCGTCCCGCTGGGGGATGTGCGCGCGCCGCCGATACCCTTCTGCTCGTGGCAGACTGGAAGGAAGGCGTACGTCGGGTTCTCTACCCCGCCTACGAGGCGCGGATGCTGCGCAAGATCGACAGCTCCAAGCTGCCCAAGCATGTCGGTGTGATGCTCGACGGCAACCGCCGCTGGGCCAAGGAGGTCGGCCAGTCGACCGCCCACGGCCACCGTGCCGGCGCGGCCAACATCGAGCCGCTGCTGAGCTGGTGCGACGAGATCGGCATCGAGGTCGTCACCCTGTGGCTGCTCTCCACCGACAATCTCAACCGCCCCGCCGAGGAGCTGGCCCCTCTCCTGGAGATCATCGCCGACGCCGTCGACTCGCTGGCAGACGTACGCCGCTGGCGGCTGCATCCGGTCGGCGCGCTCGACCTGTTGCCCGACTGGCTGTCCCACCGTCTCAAGGCCGCCGAGGAGGCCACCCGTGACGTCGACGGGATGCTGGTCAACGTCGCTGTCGGCTACGGCGGCCGGCGCGAGATCGCCGACGCCGTACGCGCCCTGCTCAACGAGCACGCGACCCGCGGCACCTCGCTGGAGGAGCTCGCCCAGATCATCGACGTCGAGCACATCGCCGACCACCTCTACACCAAGGGCCAGCCCGACCCCGACCTGGTGATCCGCACCTCCGGGGAGCAGCGCCTGGGCGGATTCCTGCTCTGGCAGAGCGCCAAGTCGGAGTTCTACTTCTGCGAGGCCTACTGGCCCGACTTCCGGCGTACGGACTTCCTGCGGGCCCTACGGGCCTACGCGCACCGCGAGCGTCGCCTCGGCAGGTGACCACTGGTCGGCACAATGCAGGGCGTCACCAGGTGTTCACAAAGAAAAATGCTGCGTGTTGCCACGCACCGTTGGTCTGGCGAAGTAGCGTTGTGGCAACGGCGGGGAACAAAATCTCGCCGCACCTGGAGGCCCGTTACGTGAGTAGTCACGAACTGAACCTGCGTCAGGATCGCATCGATCCCGACGGGTGTGAGGCGGTCGGCACCCCGACTGACGGTCCACCGTCCGGTCCATCTGATTAACGATGAAATGACCGGACTCAAGGGTGTGTGAGCCGGTCGCGAGAGGTGATCCGCGTGGCCAACCGAACCGCGAATGAGCTCGTCACCGAGGCCGACACGTCGGCCGCTCCGACACCGGCGTCGGAGTCTGCCACCGCTGAGAACGAGTCGCCCATCGTGCGAACGTACGTTCTCGACACGAGCGTCCTGCTCTCGGATCCGAAGGCCATGACGCGCTTCGCCGAGCACCAGGTCGTGCTCCCGGTGGTGGTGATCACCGAGCTCGAGGGGAAGCGGCACCATCCGGAGCTGGGCTACTTCGCCCGCTCCGCGCTCCGGCAGCTCGACGAGCTGCGGATCACCCACGGTCGCCTGGACACGGCGGTCCCGGTCGGAGAGGAGGGCGGCACCATCCGTGTCGAGCTCAACCACACCGACCCGTCCTCGCTGCCGAGCGGCTTCCGGCTCGGTGACAACGACACCCGCATCCTCGCGGTCGCGCGCAACCTGAAGGGCGACGGGCTCGACGTGACCCTGGTGTCCAAGGACCTGCCGATGCGGATCAAGGCGTCCGCGGTCGGGCTCGAGGCCGAGGACTACCGCGGTGAGCGGATCAACGACTCCGACCCGGGCTACTCCGGAATGGCCGAGCTGGACGTCGCCTCCGCGGATCTCGACGAGCTCTACGACGACGGTGTCCTCGACCTCGACTCGGCCCGCGACCTGCCCTGCCACACCGGTCTGGTGCTGATGTCGGACCGCGGCACCGCGCTCGGCCGGGTCGGCCCGGACAAGCAGATCCACCTCGTCCGCGGTGACCGGGAGGCCTTCGGGATCCACGGCCGCTCCGCGGAGCAGCGGATCGCGCTGGAGATGCTGCTCGACCCGGAGGTGGGCATCGTCTCGCTCGGCGGGCGGGCCGGCACCGGAAAGTCCGCGCTGGCTCTCTGCGCCGGCCTCGAGGCGGTCATGGAGCGCAACCAGCACAAGAAGGTGGTCATCTTCCGGCCCCTCTTCGCCGTCGGTGGCCAGGAGCTCGGCTACCTGCCCGGCACCGAGGGCGAGAAGATGTCGCCGTGGGGCCAGGCCGTCTTCGACACCCTCTCCGCGGTGACCACGCAGGAGGTGATCGACGAGATCATCGACCGGGGCATGCTCGAGGTGCTGCCGCTGACCCACATCCGCGGCCGGTCGCTGCACGACTCCTTCGTCATCGTCGACGAGGCGCAGTCGCTGGAGCGCAACGTGCTCCTCACGGTGCTCTCCCGGATCGGGGCCAACTCAAAGGTGGTGCTGACCCACGACGTCGCCCAGCGCGACAACCTCCGGGTCGGACGCCACGACGGCGTGGTCGCGGTGATCGAGAAGCTGAAGGGCCACCCGCTCTTCTCGCACGTCACCCTGACCCGCTCCGAGCGCTCGCCGATCGCGGCGCTCGTCACCGAGATGCTGGAGAACGTGGTCCCGTGACGTCGTAATCCTTCTCACCCCAGCGGCCCCAGACCGGTAAGGTCTGGGGCCGCTGTGATTCATGTGACTCATGGTGCGGAAGTGATGCTCAGGACGGTCATTTCTGACCCACAAACGGTGCGTCCGGTTTGATACGGGGTGGGCGCTCGTGCATTGTTTGCGGGTCTGCAATGCCTCAGCCCCCGAATGAGAGCCCGTGACCAAGCCAGTTCATCGTGCCCCGCGACATCGCGGTGCGCCAGCGAATCCGCTTGTCGACGTTCCGCACAAGGCTGCGCGTACGACCGCCAAGACAACCCTCCTACTCTCCGTCCTCGCCCTCGGCGGGACCGGTGCCGCAGTCGCGGGTGGGGTGGCCTACTCCGGGCCAGCCACCGACGACCCGACTCTGAGCGCAGGCGAGGCGGCCGCCGCCGACCTCCCCGAGCTCACCGACGCCCAGCGCGCCGCGATCGAGGCCGAGTCCGCCGCCCGCGGCAGCGAGACCTCGTCCCTGTCGCGTTCGGCCGGTGACCGCCGTGAGGTCGCCGACCCCGGCAAGCAGGCCGCGCTGTCGGCCGGCAACGACGTACGGGCCATCGCCGGCGTCGAAGAGATCGAGATCGATCTGCGCAACCCCAGGGACATCGCCAAGTCGATGCTCGGCGACTTCGGCTGGGGGATGGACCAGTTCTCCTGCCTGGAGCCGCTGTGGCAGAAGGAGTCCGGCTGGAACCACACCGCCGACAACCCCTCCTCCAGCGCCTACGGCATCCCGCAGGCCCTCCCGGGCTCCAAGATGGCCAGCGCCGGTGCCGACTGGGCGACCAACCCAGCCACCCAGATCAAGTGGGGCCTCGGCTACATCAACGACCGCTACGGTTCCCCCTGCGGCGCTTGGGGCCACTCCCAGTCCGTCGGCTGGTACTGAGCCACGCCGAGTCGGCCCGATCCGTGTGGCCGACCGCGACTGCTGCGTCCCGGACACCTCGGTCGACCGACTCGAAGGCATCGACCGCGGTCCGTACCAGCATGGCGATGC
>NZ_JBEXSD010000079.1:0-21106 GCF_040613495.1 Nocardioides sp. NPDC006273
CGGGTTCAGCGAGCGCCTGCCGATCAACTACAACGACGTCGACCTGTCTCTGAAGGTCCGCCGCTCGCTCGGCCTGCGGCTGGTCTGGCTGAAACTCTAGTTTCGTCGCCCACAACTATATTCTCGGCACGCCACAACTGCGGACTCGGCCCGCGAGAACTACTGATTCGGCAGAGGGTTTGGGTCTGGGGTGGTCGGGGGTTGGCTGAGGCGCCAGAAGGTGACGGTCAGGAGGACGGCGGCGAGGGCGGCGTCGACGCTGAGGACCGTCCAGACCAGGCCCGCGACGCTGGTCTGCGTCGCGCCGAGGACGAGGACGGCGACGACGGCGATCCAGAGGAGGTACGCGGAGAGCCGGCTGCGCCGGGCCAGGACCGAGTAGACGAGCAGCTGGAGCACGGAGAGCACCATGCCGAGGATCGCGAAGACCCAGAGCAGGTCCTGGATCTCGGCGTAGTCGGGGCCGCCGATGAAGATCATCGCGAGCCACGACAGCAGCCAGGAGCCCGCGATCGCGCACGCGCCGAGCCCTCCGACCAGCGCCAGCGACCTGAGCAGCGCGGAGCGGCGGCTGGACTCGGCCGACATCGAGGGGAAAGCGATGATCACCACGAACTGCGGCAGGAAGAGCACCGCCTTGGTGAGGATCAGGCCACCTGCGTACAGGCCGGAGACGTGGTCGGAGAGGACGTTGCGGGCGATCAGGATGTCGACGTTGGAGAGGGCGAAGAAGCCCAGCAGCGCGAACGAGCCGTGCAGCATCTCGACGACGACGGGCTTCACCGGGCCGATGGCCCCGGCAGGAGGCGTACGCCGCCGCAGCACCCACCACCCGACGATCGCCGGCGCGAACTGAGCCAGCGCCACCCCGGCCATGGCGGCACCCTCGGTGGGACGGATCCACATCGCCGCGGTGGTGACCACCAGCCGGGGGATACCGAGAGCCAGGTAGACCATCGCCAGGCTGAGCCAGCGTCGCTCGCCCTGCAGCACGCCGGCCTGGCCGCCCATGATGGTCAGCGGCACGGCACAGACGGCGACCAGCAGAGCTGGATAGATCGAGTCCAGCCGCAGCACCCGCCAGACCAGCGGCGAGGCGACGAGCATGACCACACCGACGACGATGGCCGCCCGGTAGGTCGCGCGCAGCACCGTCTGCTCGATCGCGCGCTCCTGGCCGGGCGCTCCGGTCACCCGGCGCGACGCCGTCGCCTGCATCCCGAGCTGGACCACGCCGACGACGAGGAGCAGCGACATCATCGACGCCACGCCGCCGTACTGGCTGGGGCCGAGGATCCGGGCGGCGATGATCTGGAAGCCGTAGGTCGCGATGTTGGTGACCATGATGCAGACCGCGAGGAATCCGCTGCTGCGGATGAGCACTGACAGCCTACGCCGGCGGGCACTGATCGGGCTGGCGGTCATCGTGGGCACTTGGAAAGCCTAGGACGAGAGCGGCCACATGCGGGCACCGGCATCCGCCCAGCAGCGGAACTCGATCGCCACAATTGACGTCTCGTCCGACGTGACCGACGTCTCGGCGCGTTGGGCTTAGGGTGGCGGCGTGAGGGAGCGGGTGGTGCCTACGTTGTGGGCGGGCGTGCTCGCGGTGCTGATGCTGGGACCGGCGCTGGGGCCGGGGTTCGTGCTCACCTACGACATGGTGTGGGTGCCCGACCTGACGCTGACGCGCGACGTGCTCGGGCTCGGGTCGGGGCTACCGCGGGCGGTGCCCTCGGATGCGGTGGTCGCGGTGCTCGACGAGATCGTGCCGGGTCTCGCCCTGCAGAAGCTCGTCCTGGTGGGTGCGCTGGTGGCCGCCGGGGCCGGGGCAGCGGAGCTGGTGCGGGATCGCTCGCTCGCCGCGCGGCTGGCGGTGGTGAGCCTGACCGTCTGGAGCCCGTACGCCGCCGAGCGCCTCTGGATGGGTCACTGGCCGATGCTGCTGGCCTATGCGGCCGTGCCCTGGCTCGTGGTCGCCGGTCGCCGTCGAGCAGCGGGCGGACCGAGCCCGGTGTGGATGCTGCCCGTCCTCGTCGCCGGGAGCCTGAGCGCGAGCGCGGGCCTCGTCGCGGGTGCCGTGCTGCTCGCCACCGGGCTGCGGCGCGGTCGGCGACCGATCTTGCTGGCGGTCACGGTGGCGGCAGTCAACGCGCCGTGGCTGGTCACCGGGCTCATCCACAGCTCCCAGGCGGCCGCAGCGTCCGGGTTCGAGGTCTTCGCGCTCCGCGGCGACGCCCTGCCCGCTCCGCTGGCCGCACTCTCGCTGGCCGGGATCTGGAACACCTCGGTGGTCCCCGCGAGCCGCGACGGCTGGCTGGCCTGGGCCGCTCTGGCGTTCCTGGTGACGCTGGCCGTCGCCGGGTTCCGAAGATGGTGGACGAACGACGAGCAGCGGGTCGCGATCCTCGCGCTGTGGGCCGCCGGTCTCGGAGTCGCGGTCGCCGGCTGGGCCGCACCGCAAGCGTTGGACGCCCTCGCCCAGGACGTTCCCGGTCTGGCCCTGATCCGCGACAGCAGCCGCCTGCTCCCGCTCTGCCTGCCGCTGCTGATCCTGACCATCGCCGCCGGCGTCGACGCCCTGGGGGATAGGCTGCGCGGCACCGCGCCGCGATGGGCGGCCGCGGTCGTCGTCGCCGTCGCGCCGGTCGCCGTGCTTCCCGACGCCGCCTGGGGCCTGGCGGGCGGGATCGGCGCAGCCGACTATCCGGCCGAGTGGCACCAGGCCGGGGCGGCGCTGGCGGAGGAGTCGGCGCCCGGTGACGTGCTCGTGCTGCCCTGGTCCGCCTACCGCGCCCCGGCGTGGAACGCACATCGCCCTGTCCTGGACCCGCTGCCGAGGATGCTGCCCAGACCGAGCGTGACCGACGGCGACCTCGTCATCGGCGGCACCACGATCCCCGGTGAGGACCGGCGTGCGAGCTCGGCCGCCGAGGCCCTCGCGGCAGCCGATCCCCAGGCGCGGGCGAGCGCGCTGAGCCGCCTCGGGATCGGGTACGCCATCACCGACCGCACCGCGGGCGAGGCACCCCGCGTGGCTGGTGAGGTGGTCTTCGATGACGGCGGGCTGCTCCTGCAGCGGCTCCCCGAGGACAGCGACGCGGTGACAGCGCAGGAGGCCCACCCCGCGACGCTGGTGGCAGCGACCGGGGCATGGGCGGCGTACGTCCTGATGTGGCTTGTCGCCACAACGTCAACAGTTCTGCTACTGATCAGTATGGCTCGCCGGCGGACTGCTAGGGTTCGCGACTAGGAGAGGGAGGTCACATATTCATGGGCAACATCATCGCCATCGTCGCCAGCATTCTCGTGGGCGGCGGCGTCGCGGCAGCGACTGTCGTCGGAGTCGTCAGCAGCAGCACGGACAACACCGTCAAGAATCCTCCGACCGTCTCTGAGTCGACGATTCAGTACGGCACCAGCGACTGAGCAAGTCAGAGCTGAGAAGGGGCCCGGCGGTGATCCGCCGGGCCCCTTCTTCATCTGTCGACATCTGTCGCCGGCGGTCAGTCCGCGCCGACGACGCGCCCCTGCAGCGCCGAGGCGAGCACGGCGTTGAAGTTGAGCTGGCTCTGCTCCCAGGTGTGCTTGCGGGCGTGCCAGCGGGCACCCTCGGCCAGCTCCTTGCGGCGGATCTCGTCACCGAGGAGATCGCCGAGCGCGGCCACGAACCCGGCCTGGTCGTCGACCAGGATCCCGGACTCGCCGTCGTCGATCGACTCCGTCGTGCCGCCCGCGTCGCGGAAGGCGACCGTCGGGGTGCCGTGCTGCGCGGCCTCGGTGACGACCAGGCCCCAGCCTTCCTTCAGCGACGGCAGCGCCATCAGCCAGGACCGCTCGTAGACAGACTCCTTGGTCTCCTCGTCGACATGCCCCAGCAGCTCGACGAAGCCGCCGGCACCCACCCGGGAGACGTACGCCGCCAGCTCGTCGGCCCACCAGCCGTCCCCGACGACGGTGAGCCGAAGGTCAGGGTAGGTCGCCCGTAGCGCCAGCGCCGCGTCGACCGCGAGCTCGACCCGCTTGTGCGGCACCAGCCGACCGACGACGCAGACGGAGGGGTGCTCGGTCTTCGCCGGCCGGTCGCTCAGCGGCGCCGCGGCGCCGTTGTGCACGACCGCGACCCGGGCAGGGTCGACGCCGAGCGTCGCCAGCTCGGCGCGGGTGGCGCGGGAGACCGCGACGTACTGCTTTCGGCGGTAGAGCCGGGGCGCCAGCCAGGACTCGACCCACCATCCGACCCGCCCGGAGAGCCCCGGGTAGACCACCGGCCACTGCTCGCGGTGGACGTGGTGGACGAGCACCGCGACCGGTGCCCGCGTGCCGAGAGGCGTGAAGAACGGGAGCCCGTTCTGCACGTCGATGACCGCGTCGACGCGACCGATCGGGCCAAGCCGGCCCAGTGCGAGCAGGAGCACGCCCCACAGGTAGATGCTGAGCTTGCCGCCGCGGCGTACATAACGGATGCCGTCTCGCTCCTCGCGGGCACGCGCGCCCGGGTAGGCAGCGGTGAAGACCGTCACCCGAGCCCCGGCACTCACCATGCCTGCGGTGATCTGGTGGAGGTAGTGCTCGGCCCCGCCGGCTTCAGGGTTGTCGGTGTCGCGCCAGCTGAAGACCGCCACATGGCATGCGTTCAGCCGCGCTCCGTCGTTGGCGCGCAAATCAGTGCTCCCCTGGATCTCGCAGTTACCCCGCTGCCGAGCGCTCCCTCCCCAGGGGTTGCGCGACCGGTGTCCCTCAACACCGTTACTGGAGAGTAGGACAGATCGTGACCGAATGCACACCCTCTGGGGTAATCGGTTAGGGTTCCCGCCGTGTCGAACCTTTTCGACCCCCGGAGCGGGGCCCAGCCCGATGCCCCGACCGATGCCCCGGCCGGCAGCGGCTGGAGGGCGACGCTGCGGCGCTCTGTACGCCTCTTCAACGACTTCCGCGTGGAGCAGACCGATCCCGCGCGGTTCTACACAGCGCTCGCCGCGGACTCCGTCGGCCAGTTGGCCCACTACACCGCCAAGCCGCTGGATGAGGGTGCAGCGCTCGAGGGCACCGTCCTGCTCGACGTCGGCGGCGGCCCGGGCTACTTCCGCGACGCCTTCATGGAGGCGGGAGCGACCTACCTCGCGCTCGACGCCGACGCCGGTGAGATGCAGGGTGCCGGGATCGTGGCCGAAGGCAGCATGCTCGGCGACGGGATGCGGCTCCCGGTCCGCACCGGCTCGGTCGACGCCTGCTACTCCTCCAACGTGCTCGAGCACGTCCCGACCCCGACCGCCATGCTCGACGAGATGCTCCGGGTGACCAAGCCCGGTGGTGTCGTCTTCTGCTCCTACACGCTGTGGTGGGGCCCCTGGGGCGGCCACGAGACCAGCCCGTGGCACCTGCTCGGCGGCCGGTTCGCCCGCCGGCGCTATCAGCGCAAGCACGGTCACGAGCCCAAGAACAGGTTCGGCGAGTCGATGTACGCAGCGACCGCCTCCGCCGGGTTGCGCTGGGCGCGCGCCCAGCGCAAGGCGGGCAACGCCGAGATTCTGGCTGCGGTTCCGCGCTACCACCCGTGGTGGGCGGCGTGGCTGATGCGGGTCCCGGTGGTGAGGGAGGTGCTCTCATGGAACCTCCTGCTCGTGCTCCGCAAGACCTGAGAGGACCTTCGGCCACCTCCCCCTTGAGGGTCACGGCGTACGTCGCGATCCTGACCGCGATCACCTTCACCCAGGCCCCGGGCCGGATCGTCGCGGACACCAAGTTCGACCTGAGCGCCGACCCGTGGGCCTTCCTGGCCCGGGCGCTGAACATGTGGGACGCTCAGGGCGCCTTCGGCCAGGTGCAGAACCAGGCGATCGGCTATCTGTGGCCGATGGGACCGTTCTACGGCCTCGGTCAGCTGGCGCACCTGCCGGACTGGGTGATCCAGCGGCTGTGGTGGGCGCTGTTGCTCAACCTTGCCTTCCTCGGCGTCCTGGTGGTCGCCCGCGAGCTGCGGCTGGGGCGGCCCTGGGCGCAGGTGGCGGGGGCGGCGGCGTACGTCCTCACGCCACGGGTGATGACCATCCTCGGGGCCAACTCGGTCGAGCTGTGGCCGACCGCGGTCGCGCCGTGGGTGCTGCTCGCCGTCATCCGGGCCAGCGGCACCACCACGACGAGGGACCTGCTGCGCTGGTGTGCGCTGGCGGCCATCGCGGTCGCCTGCGCGGGCGGCGTCAACGCGACCGCGGTCTCGGCGGTGCTGGTCCCGGGGGTGGTGTTCCTGCTGACCCGTACCGGCGCGAGGCGGTTCTGGGTGCTCGGCCTCTGGTGCGTGCTGACCATCCTCGCGACCTTGTGGTGGACCATCCCGCTGGTCCTCCAGGCCCGCTTCATCCCGCCCTTCCTCGACTACATCGAGACCGCCTCGGTGACCGCGACGACCACCGGCCTGCTGCCGACGCTGCTCGGCACCTCCGACTGGGTCGCCTACGCCGACCCGCTCTACTACCCGGCCGGGCAGAGCCTGCACGCCACCCCCTACCTGGTGCTCGACGCGGCCGCCGTCGTCGCGATCGCACTGGCCGGGCTGGCCGGGCTCGGCCGCGGACGCAGACATCCGGAGAGCAGGTTCCTGATCGGCTGCGTGCTGTCCGGAGCCGTCCTCGTCGGGATCGGCTACACCGGCGCGCTGGCCGGCTGGGGAGCCGAGGCTCGTCAGGATCTGGTCGACGGTGCCCTGGCGGCGGTGCGCAACAGTCACAAGTACGACGCCGTGCTCCGTCTCGGCCTCGCCGCCGGGGTCGTGCTCACGGTCGAGACCATTCTCTCCCGGCCACGCGTGACCAGGACCGCGCAGTGGCTCAGAACTGTGTTCGTCATCGCCGTGGTCGCCTCGCTGGCCGGTCTGGCAGTGCCCTGGGTACGTGGCCAGGTGCCGCCGCCCGGCTCGATCGAGCGCGTCCCGGAGTTCTGGACCGACGCGGCCGACCACCTCTCCGAGAACGACGACGGCGGCGTGACGCTGGTGGTGCCGGCCGCCCGGTTCGGCGACTACCTGTGGGGCAGCACCCACGACGAGGTGGTGCAGCCCTACGCCGACTTTCGCTGGGCAGTACGCGGCGTGGTGCCGCTGGCCGAGCCCGGCAACGTCGTCTGGCTCGACCGGGTCACCGAGGAGCTCGAGCGCGGCGTCCCGAGCGCGGAGCTCGCCCCGATGCTGGCGAAAGCCGGCGTGACCCGCCTGCTGGTGCGCAACGACCTGCACTGGGGCACGACCGGCGCCCCGCCTCCGTCGCTGGTGCACGCCACCCTCGACCAGTCACCCGGTCTGACCCGGGAGGCGAGCTTCGGCACCGAGTTCGGCAACACGACCTATCACCGCGAGAAGGGCACCCGCGTCCTCGTCGACGGCGGCTTGGCGGGGGAGTACGCCCCGATCGAGATCTACGAGGTCGACGACGCGGTCAGCGGCGCGACCCTGATCCCGGCCAGGACGACCGTGATGGGCGACCCCGGCGAGCCCGCCAGCGGGGCGCCGGCGGTGCTGACCGCTGACGACACCCGTGAGTCCGAGACTCAGACCGACGTCATCCTGACCGACGGTCAGCGGCGGCGTACGACCATCTTCTCCGGCGTCCGCGCCAACTCCTCGGCGACCCGCACCGCCGAGGAGGGCGTCGACTCCGACAAACCGGAAAGCTTCCATCGATATCTGGAGGACCAGGAACGCTGGCAGAGCACTCTGGTCTGGCGCGGCGTCGAGGCCGTCGAGGCCTCGAGCTCGGCGGCGACGCCGGTGGAGGTCCCGGTCGATCGCGGCCAAGCGCCCTCGGCGGCCCTCGACGACGACCCGCAGACCCAGTGGCGCACCGAGACCGGGTGGGGGCTCACTCCCGAGGGCGCCTGGCTCCGGGTCCGGTTCGAGGACGAGATCGACCTCGGCAAGGTCACCGTCTCGATCCCCAAGAACGTGGTCGGGGTCAAGCGGCTGGAGCTCGTCGCCGGGGCGCAGCTGCGGAAGGTCGACGCGCCGCTCCCGGGGGAGTCGGCGACGTACGACCTCACCGGCTTCAGAGCACGCAACCTCACCGTCGCCGCACGCGGGGCCACCGCCCACGGGCCGTGGGGGATCAGCGAGCTCGACATCGAGGGCGTCGACGCGCGGCGCCTGGTCGCGCTTCCCGAACCGCCGGACGACGCCACGATCCGCAAGATCCGGCTCGGCCGCGACACCGACCGCAGCGGCTGCATCGCGACGAGCGAGGGAGCAGCCGCGCGAAGCGTGGACCACAAGGGCGTGCTCTACTGCGAGCCGTTCCTGGCAGGTAGCGGCGAGGACGGCGACGCCCTGGATCGCCTGATCACCCTCACCCGCGGACAGTCCTTCGACGTCACCGGGACGGTGTCGCTGCGTCGGGACCACTCCTACGCCGCGGCGGCCGCCGACCTGGCCGGCCTCGGCATCACCGCGCCGAGCAGCGGTGACATCGCGCAGTCGGCGCTCGCGATGGCCGACGGCGACGACGGCACCTCCTGGCGGGCCCCCTCGACCGGTCCGGCCACGGTGAGCCTCGAGCTGCCGAGACGACAGCTGGTCAGGTCGCTGCGGCTCATCGTCGACGAGGCCGCCCCAGTCAGCATCCCGACGGAGGTCGAGGTCACCGACCTGCGTCGCCCCAAGCGCACCGTGACCCGCGCGGTCGGCGATGACGGCCTCATCGAGCTCCCCAGCCGCTGGCGCACCGACCGGCTCCGGATCCAGATCACCGAGACCGACGCCGCCTTCGACCAGCCCTCGAGCATGGCCGACGCGACGGAGCTGCCCGCCGGCATCTCCGAGCTCCGGGTCAACGATCGGCCGCTCGGCGACGGGAGGCTCCGCGCCGGCTGCGCCGACGGCCCCACGATCCGTGTCGGCGAGCGAGTGTTGCGTACGTCGGTGAACGGGTCGCTCTCGGACCTGTTGCGGGGTGCCGCGGTGCCGTTGGCGATCTGCGGCACCGCCCCGGTCGCCCTCGCCGCCGGGGAGAACACACTGCTCGCTGATCCGGGCGCAGCGCTACGTGTCGACAGCCTCGAGCTCAGCGCGGACGTGATCGCCGACGCGGAGCCCCCGGCCGCGGTCGAGGTGGAGCGCGACGAGCGCGATGCGGCGGTCTCGGCGGCAGTCTCCGCGGAGGCCCATGACCGAGTCCTGGTGCTCCCGCAGAACATCAACCCCGGTGCCACCGCGACGCTGGACGGCAAGGTGCTCCGCGCGCAGCGGGTAGACGGCTGGCAGCAGGGCTGGATCGTTCCCGCCGGTGCCGGAGGAGAGGTACGTTTCGGCTACGCCCCCGACGAGACCTACCGCGCCGGACTGCTCGCCGGTGCGGGCGGAGCGGCGCTGGTCCTGATGCTCGCGATGGCGACCTCGTGGCGGCGTCGCGGTGCCGTGCCGAGCCTGGAGCTCTTCCCCGTAGCCGCGCCATGGCGTTGGTACGACGGCGGCCTGCTGGTGCTCGTCGCCGGTCTGCTCGCGGGCTGGTGGGGTGCGCTCGCCGCCGTGGTGGCCTGGCTGCTGCCGCGGCTGACCGGACGCCGGCCGGACGTCGTACGCCTGCTGGCCGCCGGATCGGGGGCGGCACTGCTCGCCGGAGCCCTGGCCGTCGAGATCCTCCCGGCCACCTGGGAGCAGGCCTGGGACCTGCCCGCCTGGACGGCTCAGGCGCTCTCGCTGATCGCCGTCGTGCTGGTCGCGGGGGCCGCCTCGGCAGCGCCGCGGTCGGGTGCGGAGGCACGCCAGCCGCGCAGCCGCATGATCGGGCGCTCGAGGAAGAGGTAGGACAGCGTCGCGAGCGGGATGGTGACCACGATGGTCATCCCCAGCACGGTCCAGAAGCGGTCGTTGAAGGTGCCCAGGCCGAGCAGCTCCATCCCCATCAGCAGCACGAACATGTGCATCGCGAAGATGCCGTAGGAGATCGCGCCCAGCGCGCTGGGCACCGGACCGGCCAGCCAGCGGCGTACCGGCCCCTCGAGCTCGGGTCCGAAGACCAGCGGGAAGACGACGCAGGCCGCGATCGCGCCGTAGAGCACGCACTTGAGCGCCGACTCGGCCGGCGTGGGCACATCCACCAACATGGTGGGGCCGGTGATCGGCGTGCAGGCGGCGACGAAGAGCCCCAGCGCCAGCAGCCACCAGCCGACCAGATCGCGTCCGGCCGCGTCCAGGCGCGCGCGCAGACCCGGGTCGACAGAGCAGGCCGCGAGCGTGGTGCCGCCCAGGAACCACGGCAGGAACGCCGGCAGCCACTCCGCCGCGAACGGGTGGTCGAACCAGGTCCGGGCGCCGCTGGCGAAGACCACGCCGCCGACGGTGAGAAGCAGCGACACGACCAGCACGCGGCGGAGGTCGAGACGGTCCCGCGGTGTCAGCAGCCGCACCACCAGCGGCAGGGCGAGGTAGAAGGCGACCTCGGTGGAGAGGCTCCACATGTGCGCCAGACCGTAGGGGTGCGAGCCCTGGATGTAGGTCTGGGTCAGCGTCAGGTTGGCTATCCAGCCCTCCACTCCGGCGTCGGAGTTGGCCGGCGCGAGGAGCAGGCAGACCACCACGACGACCCAGTAGAGCGGCAGGATCCGCAGCGCTCGCTTCCACAGGTAGCGCCCGGTGCTGGGCCGAGGAGCCCCGGCGGCGCTGGCCGCGAACCACGGCCTGGCCAGCAGGAACCCGGAGACCACGAAGAAGAGCGCCACACCGAGGTCGAAGTGGGCCAGCATCGCTCCGGTCCAGCCCTGCGGATAGCGACCGGTGTGGAACCCGACGTGGGTCAGGACCACCATCAGCGCCCCGGCGGCGCGCAGTGCGTCGAGGGTGAGGAACCGGCGGTCCAGGTCGCTTCGGACTTCGATTGGGGCAGCCATCAGCCGTCGCCCTCCGCTCCCGAGATCGGGTCACCGAACGGGACCAGGTGACCGACCTCGATGCCGCCCACGCACGGCGTCGACCCCGGAGTCAGGCCCTCGAAGGCGACCGTGTCGAACCGGCCCTCTCCCGTACGCAGGTAGAGGCTGCGGAACCCGGGCTCGACCTCCACCTCGTGGGTGTGATCGCCGACGGTCACCCGCACCCTGCCCACGTCCTCGGGGCCGGCGGCGTAGGCGACCCGGACCCACCATCCGGCACCGTCGACGCCGCCGTCGAGGCCAACCTCGAGCGGTGTCTGACCTACCCGCGTCTGACACTCGTCCGCGCTCGACGCCGGGTCGTCGGCTGCGACCGAGCGGCGCTCCGGGTCGACGGCTGCCGGCCGGATGTGACCGTCCTTGTCGACCAGGTAGAGGTTGTCGGTGCTGACCTGCAGGAACTCCATCTTGTCCGCCAGCGGCCGGAGTACTCGGCTCACCTGGTTGTAGGGATACGACGCGCCCCAGATCATCCACTGGGGCACCGGTCCGTCGGCCATCGGCAGCGGGTCCTCGACCTCGGCCAGATCGACGCGGACCGTGTCGAGGTAGCGCCGGGTGTTGTCGTCCTCGTGCCAGCCCTGGGCATAGGAGTAGGACGAGAAGAGCCCAAGCCCCGCGACGACGGCCGTGGCGACAGCGACCCGCCTGGGCACGTCGAGGAAGGGGGAGGGGCGCGTCGACGCGAGTGTCTCCACGGCCCCGCGCAGCGGCAGCGTGGCGAGTGCGAGCGCCATCGCGGTCACGGCGATCGTGTCGGTGAGGTAGCGGTAGGCGAGCGCGATGTCGGCTCCGACGCTGCCCGCCCGGATGGCGGTGATCAGGGCGATGTCGAAGACGAGGATGCCGCCGACCAGCCACCACGCCCGCAGCGCGATCGTGCGGGTTCGGCCGAACTCGTAGGTCAGCAGCGCCAGCAGTGCGACGGCGAGCACCGAGACCACGGTGCCGGGCTCGGCCCAGCCTGCCGAGTTGCCCTCGAGCCATCTCCAGCGCAGCGGCCCGCCGACCACGCCGGGCGCCCACGACTCCAGCAGGAATCGCTGGGTGACCAGCGCGAACCCGTTGGCGTTGGAGCTGCCGCCTCCCGACGAGGAGCCTGCGCCGAGGGTGAGGTAGGCGACCCCGGAGCCGATCGCGACCACGCTGTAGAGGAGCACGCCGGGCAGGTAGCGTCCCGCGATCGTCCGCAGCCGGCTCACGATGTCGCCGCTCGCGAACCAGCCCAGCGCCAGCACGGCGTACGGCCAGAACAGCAGCATCGCCTTCTCGCCGAAGGCGACGGCGGCCAGGGTGATCAGCATGGTCAGCAGCGCCCAGCCGAACCGCCGCGAGCGCAGGTAGTTGAGATGGGCCCACGAGCCCCAGAAGATCGCGGCGAGGAAGGGCATCTGGGTGATGCCGGGACCCCAGGACAGGAACGCCGGCAGACTGATCGAGCTGAACAGGAAGAGGGCCAGCGGTGGCAGGATGCCGCGGCGGCGTCCGAACGCGGAGCAGAGGAAGACCAGCGCGCCGAGGCTGGCGATCGCCTGCAGCACCAGCAGCTCGATGGCCGGGTAGGCCCACTCGTACGGGTCGAGACCGAAGTTGAACGCCGTCAGCGCGAACGCTCCCGGCATCAGGTGCCCGGCGAAGCCATGGAAGATCAGGTCCGTCGAGAGCCCGTCGGACATCAGCTTGGACATGAAGTTGGCGTCGTCGAAGCGATACCACGACCCGCTCAGCGCCCAGGCTCGGAATGCCAGCTGGGCCGCGATCATGGCGAGAGCGACTGCGACGACCTTCCCGGGGGTCGCCAGCAAGCCGTCGTCGGCGGTGGAGGTGGGGTGGGGGACTGACACGAGGACGAAGTGTCGCACAGCGGTATGTGACCCGTTGCACACCTCTCCGGGTATTGCTGCTACGGTTCGGCGGATCGAGGGGGACTCAGGCCTTGGGAGGGGCAAAGAACATGCGAAGAGTGATTGGTTACGTCTTCTTGCTGATCGGCGCGTTTGCGCTGGTCGCTGCTGGGGTTGCCGGCTTCTGGGGCAGGGACGCCGCGGCGACCGTGCCGCTCAACGTCAACACCACGACCGTGCTCGAGGGCACGGCCAGTGGTGCGCTGGCGAAGTCGGACGACCCGGTTCCGGTGAAGTACACCCGGACGACCGAGGCCGCCCCGAACGACTCGACCGATGACGTCGTCGTCTTCGTCGAGGCCGGCTGCATCATGGTCCAGGAGGGCGACACGCCCGACTGTGCCCGCGCGGAGGAGGACCCTCGCGTGGTGACCACCACCGAGCGCGCCTACGCCATGGACCGCAAGACGTCCGAGGTCGTCGAGGACCAGGCGAAGTACGTCGGTGAGGACAAGGCCGTCGCGAACATGAGCGGCCTGGCCGGCAAGTTCCCGTTCAACACCGAGCGTCACGACTACGAGTACTGGGACGACACGCTCGGTAGGACCGTCGTAGCCACCTACGTCGACGACGTCGACATCGAGGGCGTGAAGACCTACCAGTTCGAGGTCTCCGCCTCCGCCGAGGACGAGTCGCTCTCGCCGGGGGACGACGGGGTGAAGAACACCGATGACGACGTCCGTGGCTCCTACGAGGCCACCCAGACGATCTACGTCGAGCCGACCACTGGTTCCTACATCGACCAGAGCGCGACCCAGAAGATGGTCACCAGCACCGGCCTCGAGCTCATCGACGCCGAGATGAGCTACACCGACGAGACCGTCTCCAAGAACGCCGAGGACGCCAAGGCCAACATCTCCAAGCTCGACCTGATCGGCACCTGGATCCCCGTCGGCGGCGTCGTCGCCGGCCTGATCTTCCTGCTGATCGGCCTGTGGCTGGTCCTGCGCGGTCGCAAGCCCAACGGTGGCGCCCACGCTGCCTCGGACGACCGCACGCTGGTGGATGCCTGAGGTTCAGCGCATACCAATGACAACCGCGGGTCCGGAGGCTGACAGCCTCCGGACCCGCGGTCGTCGTTCAGAGCTGGGCTAGCCGCTCGCCAGGTCGGCGCCGAAGATGGCGGTCCCCGGGGTCAGCAGCCCCCGGGTGCGCGACCAGCCGCCCCAGATCCGCTCGTGGCCCTCGGGCCACTCGGGCTCGACCAGGTCGGTGATCCGGAACCCGGCACCGGCCAGGATCGAGACCCAGTCGCCGAGGGTGCGGTGGTGCTCGACGTACGACACCTCGCCGGTCTCGTCGTCGACCTCGACGTAGGGGGTGCGGTCCCAGTAGGACTGGGCGGCGATCAGGCCCTCGGGGCCGGGGTCGTCGGGGAACATCCACCGCGTCGGGTGGGTGATCGAGAACGCGAAGCGGCCGCCGGGGCGGAGAACGCGGGCGGTCTCGGCGACCGCATGGGCGATGTCGCTGACGAACTGCAGCGCCCCGAACGAGCAGAAGACCACGTCGAAGGAGCTGGCGGCGAAGGGCAGGTCGGTGGCCGTGGCCTGCACCGCGGGCACGACGACGCCGGTCTGCTCGTCGAGGCGCCGGGAGTGCTGGAGCTGGCGCCCGGACAGGTCCAGGCCGATCGCGCGCCCGCCCCGGGTGTTCACCCAACGGGAGCACTGGCAGGCGCCTGAGCCGAGCTCGAGCACGTCCTTGCCGCTGACGTCGCCGAGGATGCCGAGGTCGGCCTCGGTCAGCCCCTCGGGACCCCAGACGAACCCGGCCTCGCCGAGGAAGGGACCGTGGGTCGCCTGGTACTCGTCGGCGTACCTGTCCCAGTCGGGGCCGTTGGCGCGGCGGGAGTCGGCCTCGCTGACCGATCGCCGCTCCGCTCGGACGACGGGGCCGGTGGTGTCGGTGGTCTCGATCGCGCCGAAGGGATCGATGGGTGCCTCCGGTCGGGCGACCGGGCTGAGGGCTTGGTCCACCTCTACAGCGTATGCCTCCCGGCCTGAACGCGGGACTGCGGCAACGAGCCTCGACAGTTGGACGGGGCCCGCACGCGGAGCGTAGGCTAAGAAACTGCGTCTGAAGTCTGCCAAGGTCCCGGACCTAGTGGACCTTTGCTTGCTACCTCGGCCGCCGGCTCACACTCGGGCGACGAAGCCTGTTTGTGCCGGTGAGAGGTTGCCGACCGGAGATTTCAGCCGTGCATGAACCCGACGATATCTGTCCACCCAAGGAAACCACCTCCCTTATGACGAGCACGCTCAACATTCCTCTCCCCGACTACGACGCGCCTCAGGTCGCGATCAACGACATCGGGTCGGAAGAGGACTTCCTCGCCGCGATCGACGAGACCATCAAGTACTTCAACGACGGCGACATCGTGGACGGTGTCATCGTCAAGGTCGACCGGGACGAGGTCCTGCTCGACATCGGTTACAAGACCGAAGGCGTCATCCCGTCGCGCGAGCTCTCGATCAAGCACGACGTCGACCCGTCCGAGGTCGTCGAGGTCGGCGACAAGGTCGAGGCCCTGGTGCTCCAGAAGGAGGACAAGGAAGGCCGCCTGATCCTGTCCAAGAAGCGCGCGCAGTACGAGCGCGCCTGGGGCACGATCGAGCAGGTCAAGGAGGAGGACGGCGTCGTCGAGGGCGCGGTCATCGAGGTCGTCAAGGGTGGTCTCATCCTGGACATCGGCCTGCGTGGCTTCCTCCCCGCCTCCCTCGTCGAGATGCGTCGCGTCCGCGACCTGCAGCCGTACGTCGGCCAGACCCTCGAGGCCAAGATCATCGAGCTCGACAAGAACCGCAACAACGTGGTCCTGTCGCGCCGTGCCTGGCTCGAGCAGACCCAGTCCGAGGTTCGCCACGGCTTCCTGACCCAGCTCCAGAAGGGTCAGATCCGCAAGGGTGTCGTCTCCTCGATCGTCAACTTCGGTGCGTTCGTGGACCTGGGTGGCGTCGACGGTCTCGTCCACGTCTCCGAGCTCTCCTGGAAGCACATCGACCACCCGTCCGAGGTCGTCACCGTCGGTGACGAGGTCACCGTCGAGGTTCTCGACGTGGACATGGACCGCGAGCGTGTCTCCCTGTCGCTGAAGGCGACCCAGGAGGACCCGTGGCAGCACTTCGCCCGCACCCACCAGATCGGCCAGATCGTCCCGGGTAAGGTCACCAAGCTGGTGCCGTTCGGTTCGTTCGTCCGTGTCGAGGAGGGCATCGAGGGCCTCGTGCACATCTCCGAGCTGGCCGAGCGCCACGTGGAGATCCCCGAGCAGGTCGTCCAGGTCAACGACGACGTCATGGTCAAGATCATCGACATCGACCTCGAGCGTCGCCGCATCTCGCTCTCGCTCAAGCAGGCCAACGAGACGGTCACCTCGACCGACGTCGAGGAGTTCGACCCGACGCTCTACGGCATGCCGGCCAGCTACGACGAGCAGGGCAACTACCTCTACCCCGAGGGCTTCGACCCGGAGACGGGCGAGTGGCTCGAGGGCTACGACGAGCAGCGTGAGAAGTGGGAGCAGCAGTACGCTCAGGCCCACGCTCGCTGGGAGGCCCACATCAAGCAGCAGCAGGAGGCCGCCGAGAAGGCTGCCGAGGCCGGCGAGGCCACCTCGTACTCCTCGGGCGGCTCGGTCGACGAGACCGTCACCGAGGAGGAGAGCGGCGGTTCGCTCGCCTCCGACGAGGCGCTGCAGGCGCTTCGCGAGAAGCTGACCGGCGGTCAGTGAAACGCGTGAGCTAAGGCTCTGAAAAACGCCTGAGGCCCGGTCCCCTTCGTGGGGCCGGGCCTCAGGCGTTCCTTCGTGGCATCGTGGTGGATCACGGCCACCTCACCACGGGCTCGAAGTCCGGGTCGGTGGCGTGGGACCGAGGGGCGGCCTTGGGGCGGTCGGCGTGGATGGCGGCGAACGTTGCGTACGCGGCGACGGCGAGCAGGACGATGAGGGCGAGGAGTGCTGTGTTCATGGCAGTAATTCTGCGCTACTAGGCATTCCTGCCACATTGGCAGAAATGCCTAAGTTGCGCGAGTTCCTGCCAAGTGGCACTCTTCTGAGGTGCTTAGGAACGTGGCCGCGGTGATCTGGGACGGTGTCGCTCCCTTCGAGTTCGGGGTCGTGTGCGAGGCCTTCGGGCTCGACCGGCGCGAAGACGGAGTGCCGTTGCTGGAGTTCGGGGTCTGCTCGCTCGAGCCGGGCCTGGTGCGCACCAACCTGGGTTTCGCGATCGAGGCTCCGAGCGGTCTGGAGCGAGCCGACGAGGCCGACCTGCTGTGTGTCCCGGCCATGCGCAGGGGCGACCCGGTGCCGCCGTGGGTGGTCGAGACGCTGCTGCGCGCCTATCACCGCGGTGCCCGGATCCTGACGGTCTGCGGTGGCGCCTTCGCTCTGGGCGCGGCCGGTCTCCTCGACGGGCGTGAGTGCACGACTCACTGGAAGTACACCGACGAGCTCGCGGCCAGGTTCCCCGAGGCGAAGGTGGTGCCCGAGGTCCTCTACGTCGACACCGGGCAGATCATCACCAGCGCGGGCACGGCGGCCGGGCTGGACGCGTGCTTGCACATCTGGCGCCAGGAGTACGGTGCGGCGGTCGCCTCCGCGGTGGCTCGCCGGATGGTCGTCCCGCCCCAGCGGGACGGTGGCCAGGCGCAGTTCATCTCCCGTCCCGTGCCCGAGGTCGACTCCGAGACGCTCGGACCGCTCCTGGCCTGGATCCTGGAGAACCTCCACGAGGAGCTCGACGTCGACTCGCTGGCCCGCCGGGTGCTGATGTCGCCGCGTACGTTCGCCCGCAGGTTCCGCGCCGAGACCGGCGCGACGCCCTACGCCTGGATCACCGCCCAGCGGGTCCGCCGCGCCGAGGAGCTGCTCGAGCGCACCGAGCGGTCGATCGAGTGGATCGCGGGCGAGGTCGGGTTCGGCAACGCCGCCGCGCTGCGACACCACTTCACCCGCGTGCGCGGCCTGTCCCCGCAGGCCTACCGGCGCCGGTTCGCGTGCGGGGACGCCGCCACCGCCTAGGTCACGCCCTAGTAGGTTGGCGCCCATGCGCGTAGGACTCACCGGCGGGATCGCCTCGGGGAAGAGCACTGTGTCGAAGCTGCTGGCAGACTTCGGGGCCGTGATCGTCGACTCGGACCTGATCGCCCGCGAGGTCGTCGAGCCGGGTACGCCGGGCCTCGCCCAGGTCGTGGCGGAGTTCGGCCCCGCGGTGCTGACGGAGGCCGGGGAGCTCGATCGGGCCAAGGTGGGGGAGCTCGTCTTCGCCGACGAGTCCGCCCGTGGGCGGCTCAACGCGATCGTTCACCCGCTGGTCGGGGCGCGCTCCGCGGAGCTCGAGCAAGCCGGGCGAGAGGCGGGGAAGCTGGTCGTCAACGACATCCCCCTGCTGGTCGAGGTGGGCTACGCGCCGTTCTTCGACGAGGTGATCGTCGTCGACGTGCCGGTCGAGACCCAGGTCGAGCGGGCGGTCTCGCGCGGGATGACCGAGGCCGACGTCCGTGCCCGCATCGCCGCGCAGGCCAGTCGCGAGGAGCGGCTCGCCGCGGCGACGTACGTCATCGACAACACCGGCACCCTCGAGGACCTGAGCAAGCGAGTGCGGGAGATCTATGACTCACTCGCCTGAACGTGTCAGTAACTGGGGGTTGCTGCCATACTCGGCCGGGTGACTGGGGGCAAGCACACCGAATCAGAGGATCATCAGCGTCGTCCGAGGCGTTGGCTGCGGCCGGTGATCGCGGGGGCCGTGCTGGCCCTGTCGGCCGGCGCGGGCGCCGCCGCGGTGACCGTCGGCATCCCGACGAGGCCCGATGTCGAGCCGAGCGGGCCGGTCGCCGCCACCCCGAAGGAAGACCCGAAGAAGGACACCACGGCGCTCGCCTGGGGTCCGACCCGCGGCGAGCTGGCGACCGCCCGCGAGCTGGTGGCGGGCTGGGACGAGAGGCAGCTCGCCGGTCAGGTGATCGTCGGCCGCTACCACGGCACCGATCCGGCCAAGGCCGCGAAGATGGTGCGCAAGCTCCACCTCGCTGGGGTCAGCGTCACCGGCGAGAACGTCGTCGACGAGGCACAGGTGCGTGAGACGACCGCTGCGGTCAACGAGGCGGTCGCCGCCGACGGCCGCACGTTCCCGGCGGTGATCGGCGTCGACCAGGAGGGCGGTGTGGTCTCCCACCTGCGCGGCGTGGCCACCGAGTTCCCGGAGTTCGCGCGCACCGGGGACGCCATCGAGGCCAAGCCGCGCAAGGGCGTCCCGGTGACGACCGAGGCAGCGCGCACGACGGCGCTCGAGCTACGCGACCTGGGCTTCACCTGGGCGTTCGCGCCGGTCGCCGACGTGACCGTCGGCGCGACCGACCCGACGATCGGGTCGCGCTCGCCGAGCGAGGACAAGAAGATCGCCGCAGCGGCCGTGTCCGCGGCCGTGCAGGGTTACAACACCGCCGGGCTGGTCTCCACCACCAAGCACTTCCCGGGCCATGGCGCGGTCACCGGCGACACCCACCTCGGGATCCAGCAGCTCGACTTCGGGATGAAGAAGCTGAAGCGCCGTGACCTGGTGCCCTTCGACGCGGCGGTGGACGCTGGCGCTCCGGCCGTCATGATCAGCCACGTCGACGTGAAGGCGGTGGCTCCCGGTGTGCCGGCCAGCATGGCGCCCCCGATCTACGATCTGCTCCGCGACGACCTCGGCTTCGAGGGCATCGCGATCACCGACTCGCTGGGGATGGGCGCGGTCACGACCACCACCAAGAAGCCCGCGGTGGTCGCGCTCGAAGCCGGCGCCGACCTTCTGCTGATGCCGGCCAACTCCCGGGCCGCCCACCGCAGCGTCGTCAAGGCCCTCCGCTCCGGTCGACTCGACCGTGCCCGGGTCGAGGAGGCCGCGGCGAAGGTCGTCGCCATGCAGATGTGGCAACAGCGCACCGCCGAAGCGGTCCCGGTGCCAGGTGACGTGCGCAAGCAGGCGGAGAAGGCCTCTGAGGCGCTCTCCGAGGCCGGCTCCGAAGGCTGACCCCACCCGGGCCCGTTCGTGGCACCATCGGTGCATGAGCGAGCGTCAGCGAGCGACGGAATGAGCGTCGTGCTTCACGTCGACCTGGACCAGTTCATCGCCGCGGTCGAGGTGCTGCGACGGCCCGAGCTCGCCGGTAAGCCGGTGATCGTGGGTGGGCGCGGCGACCCGGCCGAGCGAGCGGTCGTCTCGACGGCGTCCTATGAGGCTCGGGCGTACGGCGTCGGTTCGGGGATGCCGCTGCGCCTGGCGGTACGGAAGTGTCCCGATGCGGTGCTGCTGCCGGTCGATCACGTCGCCTACGACGAGGCCTCCGCGGGTGTCATGGACACGCTGCGGTCGCTGGAGTGGGGTGGCGTACCGGTCCTGGTCGAGGTCCTCGGCTGGGACGAGGCGTTCCTGGGGCCGGGCCCGGGACACGGCGAGCTCGGCGATCCAGCGGCCTTCGCCTGGGACGTACGCGACGTGGTGCTCGCCCGCACCCGCCTGCACAGCGGGGTCGGTGTGGGCGACAACAAGCTGCAGGCGAAGCTCGCCACGGGGTTCGCCAAGCAGCGGGTCGACGGAGCCGTCGCGCGCGAGGCCGGGGCGGGCGGCCACGAGCCCGGCCCGGGCGGGCAGCTGCGGGGGACCGGCGTCTACCGGGTCACGCACGAGACCTGGGACGCTGAGATGGGTCATCGTCCGACCGACGCGCTGTGGGGGATCGGGGCGAAGACCGCCAAACGGCTCGCCGGGCTCGGGATCGAGACGGTCGCCGAGCTGGGAGCTGCCTCGGCGGAGCGCCTGGCCGCCGAGATCGGGCCCACGACCGGCCCCTGGCTGCGCCGCCTGGGCCGTGGCGCCGACACCAGCCCCGTGGACCCCTCGCCCTGGGTCGCCCGCGGCCACGGCCACGAGGAGACGTTCCAGCAGGATCTCGTCGAGTGGCCCGACATCGTCGCCGCGACCCGGCGGCTCTGTGGCGAGTGCCTGGCCGACGTGATCAAGGAGGACCGGCCGGTGACGAGGGTCGAGATCAAGGTGCGGTTCAAACCGTTCTTCACCGTCACCCGCGGCCACAAGCTCCCTGAGCCCACCCTCGACGGTGACCGGCTCGCCGACGAGGCCGAGGCGCTCCTCGATCGGGTCGAGAAGGACCGCCCGATCCGCCTGATCGGCGTACGCCTGGAGATGGCCCCGCCGCCCGGCGGCTACTGACCGCCGAGACGGTAGTTGTGGTGAGCCGAATCGGTAGTTGTGGGCGACGAAAGTCTACTTTCGTCGCCC
>NZ_JBEXSD010000080.1:0-20007 GCF_040613495.1 Nocardioides sp. NPDC006273
GGCGCGTTAGAACGCGCCGACTCGGCGGGGATGGTGGTCAGGACGCGCCGACTCGGCGGTCGGGCTACTGCGCGTCGCGCTCCTGGGCGGCGAGGGCGCGGGCGACCTCGTCACGTCCTTCGCGGACGTACCGCTTGGCGGCGGGCTCGGCGGGGGAGGTCTCCAGCCACTTGTCGGCCTTCTCCAGGAGCTCCGGGGAGGCGGCCGGTTTCGGGAAGATGTACTCCAGCACCGTCGAGGCGCGGTGGGTGCCGAGGTGCTCCCAGAGCGTGTCGGCGGCCTCGAAGTAGCGGTCGACGAAGGGCGCGAGCACCTCGTCCTGCCCGGTGCGCTGGAACGAGAGCACGATCGAGCGCGCGGTCTCGTTGGCCACGTCGGTGCGGACGACGACCGACTCCCAGGCCGCTTCCTTGGCCTCGGCGGTCGGCTGCGCGGCGCGGGCGGCGGCGGCCTTCTCCTTGCCGGAGATGGTGTTGTCGCGCTCGAGCTCGGCGTCGATCTCGGCCTCGCCGAAGGTGCCCGAGGCGGCCAGGCCGGTGACGAGCGCCCAGCGCAGGTCCTGGTCGACCTCGAGACCGTCGAAGGCCAGGTCGCCGGAGAGCAGCCCCTGGAGATCGGCGATCGCGGCCTCGGAGCGGCCCGCCGCGGCGTACGTCCGGGCGAAGGTCAGCTGGTGGTCGCTGCCCGGGGCAGCAGCCTCCAGCAGGCTCTTGAGCCCGGTCTCCCAGCGCGCCTTGAGGGCGGCGCGGTTGGCCGGAGCGGAGAACGAGCCCACCGCCTGGGCGGCGAAGACCGGGATCCGGGTGACGCCCCAGGCGTCGGTCTCCTGGCCGATGTTGGCCAGCACGAGCTCGACGAAGTCGGTCGCCCGCATCTCGGCATCGCGGGTCATGTCCCAGGCGGCCCCCCAGATCAGTGCGCGCGAGAGCGAGTCGTCCAGCGCGGAGAGCGACGACAGGGCGGTGGCCAGCGAGCGCTCGTCGAGCCGGATCTTGGCGTACGTCAGGTCGCCCTCGTTCAGCAGCAGCAGGTCGGGCTGCTTGACGCCTTCGAGCTGCGGAACCGAGGTCAGCTCACCGGTGACGTCGATCTCGAACGCGTCGCGGCGGACGAGCGAGCCGTCGATGAGGTCGTAGAGACCGAGGCCGATGCGGTGACGACGCAGCGTCGGGTAGTCGGCGGCAGCGCTCTGCTCGACCGCGAACGAGGCGTACGTCCCGTCCTCGGCCAGCTCGAACGACGGCGCGAGGGTGTTGACGCCGGCGGTCTGCAGCCACTCCTGCGCCCAGCCCTGGAGCTCACGCCCGGAGGAGGCCTCGAGGTGGCGCAGCAGGTCCTTGAACTCGGAGTTCCCGTAGGCGAACTCCTTGAAGTAGGCCTTCAGGCCGTCCAGGAACGGCTCCAGCCCGACCCATGCCACCAGCTGCTTCAGGACGGAAGCACCCTTGGCGTAGGTGATCATGTCGAAGTTGACCTCGACGGCCTGCAGGTCGTAGTTGTCCGCGGCGATCGGGTGCGTGGTGGGCAGCTGGTCCTGGCGGTAGCCGGTCTGCTTGCGGGCGTTGGTGAAGCCGGTCCAGGCGTCGGTGAACTCCGTCGCGTTGGCCTGGGCGTGGTAGCAGGCCCACTCGGCGAAGGACTCGTTGAGCCACAAGTCGTCCCACCACTTCATGGTGACCAGGTCGCCGAACCACATGTGCGCCATCTCGTGGAGGATCACCGAGGCGCGGAAGTCGTAGAAGGAGCGCGGCTGCTTGGAGCGCGGCAGGTATTCGTCGCGCAGCGTCACGGCGCCGGCGTTCTCCATCGCGCCCATGTTGTACTCAGGCACGTAGAGCTGGTCGTACTTCCCGAACGGGTAGGGGAAGTCGAAGGCATCCTCGAAGAACTCGAAGCCCTGCTTGGTGATCTTCACGACCTCGTCGCGGTCGAGGTGGGGGACCAGCGACTGGCGGCAGTAGTGGCCCAGCGGGATGGTGCCGAACTTGCCCTCGTAGACGTCCTGGACCTCGTGGTACTCACCGGCGATCAGCGCGGTGATGTAGGTCGACATCTTCTTGGTGGGCTCGAAGTCCCAGCGCGCCACGGTGGTCAAGCCTGTCGAGACCCCCAGCGGCTTCGGCTCGGGGGTGACAGCGTTGGAGACGACCTTCCAGCCCTCGGGAGCGGTCACGTGGAAGGTGAAGACGGACTTGAGGTCGGGCTGCTCGAAGGTGGTGTAGACGCGGCGAGCGTCGGGGACCTCGAACTGGGAGTAGAGGTAGACGCGGTCGTCGGCAGGGTCGACGAAGCGGTGCAGGCCCTCGCCGGTGTGGGAGTAGGTGCAGTCGGCCTTGACGATGAGCACGTTCTCGGCAGCGAGGCCGTCGAGAAGAATCCGAGAATCCTGGTAAGCCACCGCGGGGTCGAGCGCGACGCCGTTGAGAGTGATCTCGTGGACGGTCGCGTCGACGAGATCGGCGAACGTCGAGGCGCCGGCCTCGGTGGAGGTGAAGGTGATCGTCGTCGTCGAACCGAAGGTCTCGGTACCCGTGGTGAGGTCGAGATCGATGTCGTACGAGAGGACGTCGAGGAGGGCGGCTCTAGCGGTGGCTTCGGCACGCGTGAGATTGGTTCCAGGCATGCGTGGATCCTCTCATTCTGACCGGACTTCGAGACATCCAGATCGCGTTTGTTGACCGTTCTTGGGTGTTACTGAGCGTGAAAGGTAAAAATACAGTGTTGTAATTCCGACACACCGGTATCAATGATTGACAACTTTCCCTAGGGTGCTCATGTGCCCCTTAAGTCACAGAAACATCAGTATTCACATGAGTCGCGCCAGGTGGGGAAGCCTGGCGGGGCGCTGCGCCGGGCCTTGGGTACCGGCGCGGTTCTGCTGCTCGTCGGCCTCGGTGTGCAAGCAACCCCTGAGTTGGCATCACCGGCGCATGCGGGCTCCACGACGCTCTGCTCCGGCTTCTCGGACTGCCGCAGCAAGGGCTATCCCACGGGCGGATACGAGAATGCCTGGGGGAGCATGTACTGGCGGATGTACGCCGGTAGGAACTGCACCAACTACGTGGCGTACAAGCTGATCCAGACCGGTCTGCCGAACGCTCGCCCCTGGTCGGGCGAGGGCAACGCGACCAACTGGGGCGTGGCGATGAGCAAGCTGACCAACCGGACCCCGACCGTGGGCTCGGTCGCTTGGTGGCACTCCTCGCACCCGAGCGCGAGTCGCTTCGGGCACGTCGCGATGGTCGAGCGGGTCGACTCGAGCTCGATCACGATCTCGGAGTCCAACTACGGCAGCGACATCAGCTGGCGCCGGATCGGCAAGGGCTCCACGAACTACCCGACCGGGTTCATCCACTTCAACGACAAGCGCCTCTCGGTGACCAAGGCGCCCACGGTCGAGGGCACGGCCCAGGTCGGCAAGGCGGTCACGGTCAACACCGGCTCGTGGAGCCCGAACCCGAACAAGATCCGCTACCAGTGGATCGTGGACAAGAAGCCGATCCCGGGTGCGACCAACAAGACCTTCCGCATCCCCGGCCACCTCGCCGGCAAGCAGATCGCGGCGGTGCTCACCGGCACCCGCCGGGACTACAGCGACGCCAAGACGATGAGCGAGATCCTGCCGCCGATCAGGCAGGGGACGTTCAGGGTCCTGAAGCAGCCGAAGATCTCCGGAGACCAGAAGGTCGGCTCGACGATCTCCGTCGGCGGAGCGGCCTACGAGCCGTCGGCCAAGATCGGCGAGGTCAGGTGGTACGCCGACAAGCAGCTGATCGCGCGCACCAAGTCCCGTTTCCTGAAGGTGCCCGCCGCGGCCTCCGGGAAGAGGGTCGGCGCGGTCGTCGTCGGCGTCCAGGACGGCTACAAGCCGAAGCACTCCTACGCCTTCGCCACGTCTCTCGTCGGCGGTGGCAAGGCTCCGCAGCAGCCCGCGGAGCCGGAGCCGACGAGCGGGTCGCTGACCCAGACAGCGGCCGGCTATGTGAAGGGCGGCACTCGTCTCGGAGGCCTGATGCAGGTCGCTCCGGGGAGCTTCAGCGAATCGGTGGACCTCTCCTACCAGTGGACGCGCGAAGGCACGCCGATCTCCGGGGCGACGACCGAGAAGTACCGCCCGACGGCATCCGACGTCGGTCGCCGGCTCAGCGTCACCGTGATCGCCCGCTCCAGCAGCGGCCAGACGCTGACCAAGACGTACGGCCCCAGCGGCCTGGTGCGCGTCAAGCCCCGCGTCGATGTGGTGGCCACGGACGGCTCGGGGCAGGCCAAGGTCGACGTCGACGTCACTGCGTCGGGCTACACCCCGACCGGCAGCGTCACGATCGTGACCAACGGCGACCGCAAGGTCACCCAAGCGCTCAGCGGAGGTTCTACCAGTGTCACCTTCGTCAAGCTCCCGCCCGACGAGTACGTGGTGAAGGTCTACTACCGCGGCGACGAGGTCGCCTACTGGGCGAGCGGGGGTGACTGGGCCACGGTCAGCTGACCGATCCCACATCAACATGGCCGTGGGCCGGAGCGATCTCGCTCCGGCCCACGGTGATTCCTCGGTCAGGCGCCGATGGCGATGACCGGCTTCTTGGCCGGGTCGAGCTTGGTGAAGAGCTCCTTCATCATCCAGCGCGGGACGCTGACGCAGCCGCCGGTGGCGCCGGAGCCGTTGACGTGGAGGAAGATGCCGGCGCCGCGGTAGCGGACCGGGTTGGTGTAGTTGTACTTGATGACGACGCTGTACTCGTACTGGGTCGGGTAGGACGCGAGCCGCTCGGAGCTGTTCACGTCGCTGGCCGGGAGCCA
This sequence comes from Nocardioides sp. NPDC006273, assembly GCF_040613495.1. Lineage (NCBI taxonomy): Bacteria > Bacillati > Actinomycetota > Actinomycetes > Propionibacteriales > Nocardioidaceae > Nocardioides > Nocardioides sp. NPDC006273. The sequence continues at coordinate 4,798 of NZ_JBEXSD010000080.1, forward strand.
CCAGCGGAAACCGCCCTTGGACTTGAGGCGGTAGCGGTTGTAGTAGCGCGAGTTGTTGTCCTGGACCCAGTAGAGGTCGCTGGTGATGCGACGGTGGGAGAGCTTCTGCGTGCTCGCCTTGGCGTGCCTGCCGAAGGTGGACATCAGACTGAAGGTGCCGAGCGGGGTGGTGCTGGTGCCCTGCTTGCGCTCGGCGCGCGGCACGACGCCGCCGGCGCCGATTCGGCCCTTGACGGTCATGAACTGCTGGGTCCAGCGGCCGTTGGCTTTGGTCCAGTAGCGGACGTTGGCGTGGGTCTTGTACTTGGTGTTGACGGTGACGACCTGCGTCCCGCCGTAGGGGACGGTGACGGTGACCCCGTCGAGCACGACCTTGGTGGACGCGTCGGCGTTGTTGACGAACAAGGCGACCGCGGCCGCGCTCGCGGTGACGAACGCGATGATCGACGCGAGCATCGTCTTCTTCGAGGGGCTGAACGAGAGAGACATCGACTTTCTTTCGTGGGGGATCTGGCCACTCCGGTGGTGGCAAGGCGCGGAACCTTACTCCGGTAAGTAAAGGACTATCTGCGCGTAGCGGTAACGAGTCCGGAACAAATCGCTCCGGCCGCAGTCGTGGGTCAGGCGGCCGGCTCGAGGTTGAGCACCTCGTCTGCGGCGTCGAGGATCTGCTGAAACTTCTTGAATCGCTCCTCGCCGGCCTTGGTGAGGGTCCCGCGAGCGTCGGCGGCGAGGAGCTCGACCCCCGTCGCGGCCTCGAGGTTGGAGATCCGCTTGCGAAGCCCCTGCCGAGTCATGTTGTGGGCCCGGGCTGCGGCTTCGACGCTGCCGTATTCGACGGCTGCGACGAGTGCCTTGATCCAGCTGGTGTGCATTGGTGTTGTCCTCCCTGAGTGGACGCCGAGAGCCCCGCCGAGTGTGGGGCGGAGGCATCTAAACCGATCTCGGGGGGCTTTTAGAAGTCTTTTGCGCTTGTCTGCCGATAGATGACACGAAACCGTTGCAGAGGAATTCAAAGCGCAACAGTTCGTTGGCGAAGGTGGCGCCGCCGCTCGCCGTTTCGTAAAGATCTGAGCCTGCATGTGTGCCGTACCGGGACGGGCATAGGCATCCCCCACTGTTGAGCCTGCAGGAGTGCGTCATGGGCCGTCTCGGTCGCCTTGGTCGTCTGTTCACCTCATTTGCCGTCGTACGCCACGTAGTTCGGCGAGCCGTTTTGGTCGCGGTGACGGCGGTGGCGCTGGTGCTGGGAGTGCTTTCGCCGATCTCGCCGGCCGCGGCGAAGGACGACGTCTCGGAGGCGGACGCCGCGGCTGCCCGCGAGGCCGCATCTGGCCCTGAGCAAGACGATGACGATGGTGGCTGGTTCGCCGGGCTGTTCGGTGGCGGCGACGATGGCGACGCGGCGGAAGACGACGACCTCGATCCGGCGCCGAAAGCGAAGGGTGCCTCGGTCAAGGACCGCAAGCACAAGTCAACCTTTGGGCATGCGCCGAAGTACGACCCGAAGGCGAAGCGGGTCAAGGAGCTGACCTCGAAGCGGTCCGAGAGCGCCCGCTACTGGCGCCTGAGCGATGGGCGTACCCAGGTCGAGCTGTCTCCGAAACCGACCTCGTACCGGTCGGGCTCGGGAAAGAACGCCACGTGGAAGCCCATCGACACGACGGTCGGTACCTCGGCTGACAAGGCGTTCGTCTTCGCGAACACGACCAACAGCGGTCGTTCTTGGTTCTCGGACCGGCCCGAGAAGCTGGTGAAGTTCACCGCGCCTGAAGGTCAGACCGCAACCCTGGGTCTGGACGGGGCCGAGGCGAAGAGCCTGAAGCCATCCGCGAAGGGCTCGAAGGTCGTCTACGCTGACGCGTTCGGCAAGGGCACCGACCTCGAGTACGTCACCGGACCGGGTCGCGTCCAGGAGTTCATCGTCTTGGACAAGGCTCCGGCGAAGGGCACCGAGCAGCTGGTCTACACCTTCACCCTGGACGTCTCGAAGGATCTCTACCCGGTCGAGCACCCCGATGGGTCGATCGGCATCTACGGCGAGCTCGCGAACACCCCGGTGATGGTCATCCCGGCCGCCTACATGACCGATGAGAAGAAGGACGCCTCCTCGCCGTACGGCACCTCCTACTCGGGCAAGGTGAAGCAGCGCCTCCTGCGTGAAGGTGGCGACGAGGACGGCGCCTGGAAGGTCGAGCTCGAGCCGGACATGGAGTGGCTGACCTCGCCGGAGCGTGAGGGCGAGATCCGGATCGACCCGACGATCACGATCACGCCGAACGCGTCCGCCTCGCAGGACGCGATGGTGATCTCGACGGCGCCGGACACGAACTACAACACCTCGTGGAAGCTCTCGGTCGGTGTCGGGTCCGGTGGGTTGAAGGCGCGGTCGCTGATCAAGTTTCCGTTGACGGAGATCCCGGCGAACACGCCGATCACCTCGGCGACGATGGAGCTCTACTTCGACCAGGCTCACGAGACGAACGGCAATGCGGTTGATGTCCAGGTGCGTCGGGCGCTGAGCGACTGGACCGAGTCGACGGCGACCTGGAACACCACGAAGGGTCTGGTCTCCAACTATGTCAACGACACGGTGACCAAGCCGGTCAACCAGTTCAACTCCTGGCACAAGTTCAATCTCAAGCAGCCGGTTCAGAACATGCTGGACGGAAAGGTCGGCAACTACGGGTTCGTGCTGCGGGCGGCCGATGAGTCGAGCACGGCGCCGTTGGGTGGGCCGCGGTATGAGGCGGGCGATGGCGACTACGGCGCGGAGACCTCGACGCTGCCGCGGCTGACGGTGACCTACGGCAAGGTCGGCACCGCGTTGGAGTCGCCGCAGGTGGTCCACTCGACGGGTCCGGAGCTGCACTGGCCGGCGTACGTGAACAGCACGGGCTCGACCAGCGACGACATCGTCGAGTACCAGTTGCACCGTTCGACCCGGCAGGCGTTCAACCCGTCCGCGGCGACACTGGTCGCGCCGATCAACTCGTCCGCGACCTCGTTCACGGACACGACGGCCACGCCGACAGCCGATTCCTCTGAGAGCGAGATCGGCCGCAGCTACTACTACCAGATCGTGGTCAAGACGAAGGCGAACGAGCTGATCGGATCGCCGACGCGTCTGGTGGGTGTGCCGAAGGCGGGCCGGACGATGCGGCTGATCCAAGGCCCGTCGCAGGTCACCGACACCACGTTGTCGTCGGGGAAGCCGACCACGAATCTGGACACGATCAACATCTACGGGCCGCAGTCATGGCTTTCGGTCGGGAACTCGTCGCCGTCCTATGGCAACGCACGGGCCTTGATGAAGTTCGACACGACACCGATCCCGGCCACGGCGAAGGTGTTGGAGTCGCGGATGTTCATGTGGGGTGCCGAGACCACCACTGGATCTGACGGTGCGACCTATCAGCTTCGCCGGATGACGGCGGGTGCGTGGACCGAGACCGGGGCGACCTGGAACACGACCGACGGGTCGACCTCGTGGTCGACGCCGGGCGGTGACTTCGGTCCGAACACGGCCGACATCGTGGAGTCGGTCCATGACGTGGGCCGCCACTGGTGGGACGCGACCGGGATGACCCAGCGGTGGGTGACGAACCCGGTAGGAAACCGTGGTGCGCTGGTCAAGCTCGCCGATGAGTCCAGCAACGGCCCGCAGGAGCGGACACTATGGCTCTCGGCGGAGGCTCCGGACTGGCAGCTCGGCCCCCTGCTGAGGGTCATCTATGTCGACGCCACCCCGGAGGACACCTACTACGCACCCTCGACCCCCACCCGGGTCGCGGCCGGCGCCACCGCCACGGTGCCGGTGACGGTCACCAACACCACCGCCGCCGACTGGGCCGCCTCGGGCAAGGTGCTCACCTACTCCTGGCAGCTGCCCGACGGCACCGATGTCACCGGAACCACGAAGCTGAAGACGACCATGCCCAGCGCATTGGCGCCGGGCCAGTCCCAGACCGTCTCGGCGAAGGTCAAGGCCCCAGCCGATTCCGACACCGACAACGTACGCACGGATTACACGCTGACCTGGAAGGTCGAGGACGCCTCCACCGGGGCGGTTGCGGCACCCGGGTTGAAGCAGGAGGTCGCGGTCGAGGAACCGACTTCCGACCAGTTGGGCCTGGAGTCGTTCTACTCCTACGTCGGGAAGAACACGGGCGCAGGTGGCACCCTGATGGGCAACGTCGCCTCCGGCAACGCGGTCTGGTCCTATGACGCCTTCTCGAACCCGGGTCGTGGTCTGTCGACGTTCGGCCGGTTTGCCTACAACTCCCAGGACACCTCCGACACGGTCCTCGGTTTCGGCTGGTCCGGCCAGATCGCCGGCATCACCCGCCTGGGTGCCCCGCTGGACTTCCACCCGAACCCGAGACCGACCGAGATCCGGCTCCCAGACGGTGACGGCACGACCCACCTGTTCAAGAAGGACGCCACGACAGGCGAGTGGATCGCGCCCAAGGGTGTGAACTATCGGCTCACCCCGAAGGCGGGTCTGGACTGTACGCCCGAGAAGGACCCGATCCCGGACGCCTGGACCCTGCTGCGTCCCGATGGCACCCGGTTCATCTTCGGGTGTGACGGCTACATGACGTCCGTGGTGGACAAGAACGGGAACACCCAGACGTTCACCTACACCGAGCGCAAGTCCAACAACCAGCCGCGGAAGTTCCTGACCTACATCACCGACCCCTCAGGGCGCCGCACCCTCGAGATCGACTACTGGGAGAAGGGCCAGTCCGGCTACACCCACGTCGATCCGGCCACCGGCAACCTAGTGACCGAGTCCGGGAAGCTGACGAACTCGAAGATCTACGACCACGTCCGCGCCATCACCGACATCTCGGGGCGACGCGTCGAGTTCTACTACACCGACAAGGGCCTGATGGGCCGGATGGTCGACGGCGCCGGCGCCAAGAACGGCGCCGGCGACTCGATCGCGAAGTCGTTCAAGTTCACTTACGACGCCGACCAGGGCAACAAGAACGTCAAGCTCACCAAGGTCACCGACCCGCGTGGCAACTCCACGTCGATGGACTACTACGCCCCCTCGCAGGGCGACGACCCGAAGGACCACTGGTCGCTGCAGACCATCACCGACCGCCTGAACCACACCACCGGCTTCGACTACGTCACCAACGCGACCACCGACACCTGGGTCGACACCACGGTCACCGACTCCGAGGCCCATGCGACGAAGTACGTCTCGGACAACCTCGGCCGGCCCCGGAGCGTGACGAACGCGAAGGACCAGAAGGTCGAGCTGACCTGGGACGGCGACAACAACACCCGCACCCTGACCGAGGCCAACGGCGCGGTCACCGCCTACTGCTACGACCCGAAGACGGGTTATCCGATCTGGCAGCGCGACCCGGAGCAGAACAAGGCCCACGGCGGTGCCCCCGCCGCGTCCGAGTGTGCGGCGGGGCAGACGGCTGCCACCGCTCCGGCTGGTTCGAGCGTGTATGAGTACGCCACCCGTGCCGACGGCTACGCGGCCGACATCTTCCGGACCACCAGCCCCGCCGGCCGGAAGAACCAGTTCTCCTACGACTCCTACGGCAACCTGCTCACCGTCACCGACGGCAAGGGTCTGGCCACGACCACCGAGGGCGACTACACCACGACGTACACCTATGACTCGCTCGGTCAGCTGCTGACCGCGAAGGACGCGAACGAGAACGTCACCAAGTACCGCGACTACACCCCGGTGGGCTACCCGAAGACGACCGAGGACGCCAAGGGCAACATCGCCACGACGACCTACGACGAGCGCGGCCTGGTCACCAAGGTCCAGGACCCGCTCGACGGTGTGGTCACGCAGGCGTACGACGCCTTCGGGCGACCGCTCGCAGGGACCACGAAGGTGTCCGCGGAGCGCACGATCACCACGCCGGCGCCGGTTTTCGACGCGAACGACAACGTCACCGTCTCGACTGCTCCCAACGGCGCGGTCTCGACGGCGACCTACGACGCGGCTGACCAGGTGAGCGAGTCGACCGCGCCCAAGGACACCTCCTTGAGCGCGGCTCGGGTCTCGAAGTTCACCTACGACACGGTCGGGAATCTGCTCAAGGCGACGGAGCCGAAGGGCACCGCGACCACCGATGCCGGTGACTTCGTCACCAGCTACTTCTACGACGCGGTCTACCAGCAGAGCGCTGTCGAGAACGCCAACGGCGACCGGATCGAGTACGACTACGACACCGTCGGAAACGTCGTCGAGGTCCGGGACCCGTCCAAGACCAAGTCGGCTGACACGAGCGACTACACCTCCAAGGCGACCTACGACCTCAACCATCAGCCCCGCACGGTCAAGGACGCCGAGGGGAACACCACCAGCACCGAGTACGACGCTGATGGTCTGACGTTGTCGACGACCAACGCCGAGGGTCACACCGCGTACACGTCTTATGACGAGCGTGGTTCCCAGGTCGAGACCAAGACCCCGTGGACGGGCACCGGCGACAGCACGGTCTACCGGACGACTCGGTATGCGTATGACGAGGTCGGCAACACGACCCGGGTCACGACGCCACGTGGTGCGCAGACCGCGAACGAGGATGACTTCGTCGCTCGCACGGCCTATGACGAGCTCAACCGTCCGGTGCGGTCGTACCAGCCCTATGACCCGTCGGATGCGCGTTTCAACGACCCGAACGTCTTCACCGAGACGACCTACGACGCAGCCGGGCGAGCAATCAAGACCAGCCTGCCGCCCTCGGATGGTCAGACGGTCCGTAACACCACGTCGGTCGACTACTACGCCAACGGCTGGATCAAGGCCTCGACCGATGCGTGGGGGATCAAGACTCGCTATGAGTACGACGACCTCGGTGCCCAGACCGCGCGGACGCTGACTTCGGCGGACGGGTCCGCCTCGCGGACGATGACGTGGGCCTACTACCCGGACGGGAAGCTCAAAGCCAAGGCGGACGACGGTATCCCGGTCGGGTCCCACTCGGTGGTCACCGACGACGACACCAACGGGCTCTTCGAGATGACCGGCACTTGGGCCAAGGCGTCCGCGACCGGTCAGCAGGGCACCAGCCACCGCACACATGCTGCAGCCACGGGGTCGACCGACAAGTTCACCTGGACCCTCGACGTCCCCGCGGACGGCACCTACACGCTCGCGGCGGCATGGCCGCAGGTCACCGGCGCGGCCACCGATGCCAAGTTCACCCTGAACCACGGGGACGGCGCGGGCACGGATGTGAACTTCACGGCCAACCAGACCACCGGCGCAGCCGCGTGGAACACCCTCGGCGAGGTCACCCTCAAGAAGGGTGAGAAGGTCACCGTCGTGCTGGCCCCCTCGGCCGGTGGGACCGTGGTCGCTGACTCGGTCCGGCTGGTGCGTGACAACGCCGCGGACACGGATGCTGAGGACAAGGCGTTCGCGTACGGCTATGACCTGAACGGCAACCTGACCGATATCACCGACACCTCGCGTGGCACCGCGAAGAACGCGGATGCCTACGCGATGGCCTATGACGGCCTGAACCAGATCAAGTCGGTCCGCGAGGACCTGGCCGGATCGCCGGCAGCGACCACGTCCTACACCTACAACAACCTGGGCAAGCCCCTCACGGTCGCGCACCCGGATCAGGCCTCGGACTATGTCTACGACGACCCGAGGAACCTGCTGACCAAGGTCAGTGTCGATGACCTGAACGACACCAAGGCTGCGAAGGTCACCAACTACACCTACGACGTCTTGGGTCGTCAGAAGACGATCACCAAGGGCAACGGGAACGTCACGACCAACGCCTTCCAGGCCGATGGTGCGTTGAAGTCGATGCGCGAGGAGACGTCTGCGGGTGCCCTGGTCGCCTCGCACGACTACAAGTACGACGCGAACGGCAACCAGCTCGAAGACGTTGCCTCTAAGCGCAACGCTGATGACGCGTCGGCGACGTTGGACTCGACCACGAGCTATGTCTATGACCCGGTCGACCGGCTCTCGAAGAAGACCAAGACCGGCCACAACGCCTCGACCGAGACCTATGTTCACGACGCGAACGCGAACGTGATCCAGCAGACCGTCGGTGGCACGTCGACGTCGTTCAACTACGACCGCAACCGACTCCTCTCCTCCACTGTCGACGGCCAGACCGCCTCCTACCGATACGACCCCTTCGGTCGCCAGACCAGCGTCGTGGGCGGCGGGAAGACCATCTCCCGGACGACGTACGACGGCTTCGATCACATCAAGGTCGCCGAGAAGGCCAACGACGCCGGTGTCCTCGAGGCCACCCGGTACACCTACGATCCGCTGGACCGGACCGCATCGAAGACCACGTCGGGGACGGACGGGAAGACGACCGACTACACCTACCTCGGGCTCTCCCAAGAGGTCTTGGGGGAGGAGGTCGCCGGCGAGCTGACCAAGTCCTACCAGTACTCGCCCTGGGGTCAGCGGCTCTCTCAGGTCAGCCACCAGGCCGACACCGAAGTAGGTGTCGAAGCCGGCGAGACGGGCTACTACGGCTACAACGCCCACACCGACGTCGAGACCGTCACCGACGATGCGGGCGAGACCGTCGCGACGTATGGCTATACCGCTTATGGGGAGAACGATGAGGCCGAGTTCACCGGTATCGACAAGCCCGACGCCGAAAGCTCCGAGTCCCCGGCGGATGAGTCGTTTAACGCGTACCGGTTCAACGGCAAGCGCTGGGACGCGGGCTCTGGGACCTATGACATGGGGTTCCGTGACTACAACCCGGGGCTGAACACGTTCACCACGCGCGACATGTACAACGGCGCGCTGGCTGACATGGGCCTGGGTACCGATCCGTTCACGTCGAACCGATACGCGTTCGCCGCGGGGAACCCGATTTCGGGGATCGAGTTTGACGGGCACATGTTGCTCGACTCGCCTGGTGGTGGCGGTGACGCACCAGCGCCGGCCGACAGCAATTGCTACCCAGGAAGCGCTGGGTGCGGCGAACCGAACACGTCCGAGGCTCCACAGAGTGTGGACGAGGGCTGGGTCCCGGACATGGGGGCCGAGCCCGAAGGCCTGGTCGAGCAGCTCAACGTGTTCGTCCTGAATTGCGTGACCAAGTTGTTCCTCACGTGTCAGGACCACTTCGCAGAGCAGGCAGTTGAGGAGTGGGCCGAGACGCCTGACGAGGCGGCAGCGATCTGGCTCTCCATCATGCTGGGGCTGCCGATGTCGGGCCCAGCGGCTGGGGCCGCTGGCGGGTCAAAGACGCTCATGAGCTTCGAAGACCTAGTGAGCGCCGTTCGATCCACCGATAGAGCCGCAACAAATGGGACACTTTCTGTAACAGCGGCGAATGCCTCGGCGAGTGAGCTTCGCGCGGCGGGGTACATGGCATCGCTCGGGCGAAACGTGGAGCTGAGGGATCCTGCGGGCGCCCGCGGGACGGCGACGAGCGACCTGCTGGTCGATGGTATGCAGTACGACGTGTACACGCCAACATCTTCGAATCCGAACAACATCATCCGGGGCATTGCGAAGAAGGGCTCGCAGGTTCAGGGTGGTGGCGTGGTGCTTGATCTGAGTCAGACGGGCGTTACTCGTGCGGATCTAGGAGACATTATGGCAAGGGTTGCGAACAGCACGAGCCGAGTTTCCGATGTAGTGGTGCTTCCCTGATGGCCAAGTTCAATTGTGTTTGTGGCTACACGATCCGGACCAGTGGAGACATCCCGCACCCGTATCAATGGAATCTGCTTGCGGACCAAGTCTTTGATGACCTTCCCGAGGTTGCGAGTGTTGATCGGCTGTACATGGACGCGACGGTGATGTTTAGGTGCCCGCGAAGCGGGCACCTGTGGATCTACTGGGACGGGTTTGAAGCTTCGCCGACTCTGTACTCCCCGGAGCCTCGCTGACCAATGCGCAGATGGGGGCTCCTGCGCGTTGACAAGGCCAAGATCACCGCGGAGTCGAACCTGGACGGGTCCTGGTTATGGGACTGCTGCACGATCTGGTGACAGTTGGGGTTAGGTGGGCCGGCGCTGTTGGCGTGCAGGACCGGAACAGATTCGTTGCGGGAGTGGTTGAGGATCGATATGACGGAGACCACCGCAACTGCGCCCGAGAAGACCGCTGCCGACTTCTGGTTCGACCCCGCGTGTCCGTTCGCGTGGATCACCTCGCGCTGGATCCTCGAGGTGGAGAAGGTGCGTGACGTCGAGGTGACGTGGCACATCATGAGCCTGGCGTACCTCAACCAGGACAAGGACATCCCGGACGACTACCGGGAGATGCTGAAGACCGCGTGGGGCCCGGTGCGGGTCTCCATGGCGGTGCAGAACGAATACGGCCAGGAGAAGCTCGCCGAGCTCTACACCGCGTTCGGCACCCGCCGCCACGTCGAGGGCCGCGAGTTCGACCGGGCGATGATCGAGGAGGCGCTGACCTCGGTCGGGCTGCCCGCCGAGCTCGCCGACGCGATGGACGACTCCTCGCTCGACGAGGCGATCGCGAAGTCCCACCACGAGGGCATGGACCAGGTCGGCAACGACGTCGGCACCCCGACGATCGCGATGAACGGCTCGGCCTTCTTCGGGCCGGTCATCTCCAAGGCGCCCAAGGGCGAGGAGGCCGGCAAGCTCTGGGACGGCTTCCAGCTGATCACCGCCTACCCGTACGTCTACGAGCTCAAGCGCGCCCGGGTCCACGACCTCGACTTCAGCTGAGCCCGATGTCATTGAATTTGGCAGTGACGCCGCCGCCGTGGAGTCGTACGTTGGCAGTGTGACTACGACAGACGAGGCAGCAATTCTCGCGCGGGCGCTGGACCAGACCGGCGGCCTGTTCGGCCGGGTGAACGCGGGGACGGTCTCGCGGCCGACGCCGTGCGAGCAGTGGGACGTCGGTGCGCTGGCCGACCACGTGATCGCGGACGGGACCAACTTCGTCACCATGATCGGTGGCGGGGAGCCCGACTGGGGCGCGCCGACGCCGCAGGTCCGCGAGGACTGGGCGCAGGCGTTCAGTGCCAGCGCCGACAACGTGCTGCGTGCTTGGGAGCAGGGTCCTGGCACGGACGGCTGGGAGGGCGGCGCGGCGGTGCCGGTCGGCCTGCTCGTCGCCGAGTACGCCACCCACTCCTGGGATCTTGCGCAGGCGCTCGACGTCCCGACCTCCGAGCTCGACCCGGAGCTGGCCGAGGTCGGGCTGGAGTTCATGAAGGCGACCCTCAAGCCGGAGATGCGCACTGGTGCGTTCGGTGCGGAGGTGGCGGCGCCCGAGGGCGCCGGGGCGTACGAGCGGCTGGCTGCTTTCGCGGGACGGCAGGTCTCCTGACACCATGGTCATGTGGTTGACCAGATGGGGGTGTTCGCGCTGCAGCGGGCCCTGACGCAGGCAGCAGAGCTTCTCGACACCGTCACGGCGGACGACCTGACCCGGCCGACGCCGTGCCCCGAGTGGGATCTGCGCAAGCTGGCCAACCACATGATCGCCCAGCCCCGCGTCTTCGTGACGATGCTCCAGGGCTCGCCTCCAGGTTGGGCCGGGCGCGAGGACTACGCGGTCAACCTGGGCGAGGAGCTGCGTACGCGTGGCAACGCGTTGATCAACCTGTGGCGCGAGGTCGGCCCCGACGACATGGTGATGGTCGACCCCGACTGGCAGTCGGCCGAGATCGCGGTCCACACCTGGGACCTGTGCGCGGCGCTCGGCCGTCCGACCGACAGCCTGGACGAGGCGGTCGCCCAGCGGGCGGTCGTCGCGATGGACCGGATCCTCGGGCCGGAGCGCAAGGGGCGGGCCTTCGCCGACGCCCTCTCGGCGCCGGAGGGGTCGGGGGCTTACGAGCACCTGGCGGCGTACGCCGGCCGGCCGGTGCCGTTCGAATCGGGCTCCTGAACAAGGTCGGTCTCGACGGTTTCAGGTCTCGACAAGCTCGACCACCGGCCGGATCGACACACCGAACACATGCGTTTGCGGCATGTCAGGCTTCTGGTTCTCCAAAATCAGGGGTATGGCCAGCTTCCCCCGCGTCGTCACAGTGACCCTGACCGCTGTCGTAATTGGCGCGTCGTTGCTCGTGCCTGCCATCGGCTCTGGATTCGTCCCAGGGATCGATCCAGCCGCAGCCGAGGACGGCCAGGTGATCAAGCTGCCTCGTCTCGAGGACGGCATCGCCACTCGTGACGTGAAGCTTCCGCCGAGGCTGACCGAGCGATCGGGCAGCGCGGCCTCGACCGAGAAGCTGAGCACGACGACGTTCTCGATGGTCGGGGTGTCCTGGACCGGTGCGGAGACGCCCAAGGTCGAAGTGCGGGTGAGCAAGTCGGATAGGTGGCGTGGGTGGCAGCTGATGCCGCTGCAGGAGGACCTGCCCGACGGCGCCGAAGGTGCTGTCGCCGCCCGCGGCAAGGTCGAGCGCCGGGGCACCCAGCCGGTGTGGACCGGCCGGGCCAGCGGCGTACAGGTCCGGGTCGAGGGTGCGCAGCCCAAGGAGCTGAAGCTGACTCTGATCAACACCGGGCCGCAGGAGGACGTCAAGGCTCCGAAGCGGGAGGCCGACGACCTGGGCTATGGAAGCGCGGGCGACGGTGCCAACGGGCGGGTCGCGCGCTCGAGACCGAAGTGGGCGCCGAAGCCGGTGATCTTCACCCGGTCGCAGTGGGGTGCCAACAACTCCTGGCGCAACGGCCGCCCGGAGTACAACACCGTGCTGAAGCAGGTCCACATCCACCACACCGCCACGAGCAACAACTACTCCAAGGGCGACGTGCCGGGGATCATCCGCGGCATCTACAGCTATCACACCAGGTCACTGGGGTGGTTCGACATCGCCTACAACTTCCTCATCGACAAGTACGGTCGCGCCTGGGAGGGCCGCTCCGGCGGCATCGACCGGCTCGTCAAGGGCGCCCACACGCGCGGCTTCAACCACCAGTCGATGGGCATCGCCCTGCTCGGGAACTTCGAGAACGTACGCCCCTCCGACGACGCGCTCATCAAGACCGAGCGGATGGCGGCCTGGAAGCTCGACATGGCCGGCCGCGACGCCCGCGGCACGCTCGAGACGATCTCGAAGGGGAGCGACCGGTTCCCGGCAGGTCGGCGGGTGCGGGTCTGGGTCATCGACGGCCACTTCCACACCAACGAGACCTCCTGCCCGGGCGCCCAGCTCGCCAAGTGGCTGCCGTGGATCCGGAAGTACGCTCACAAGCGGGACGAGATGTTCAACCCGTGAGCCGGTGTCGATAGAGGCTCGGTGACGCAGGCTCCCTAGGATGGAGCCATGAGCAAAGTTCTGTCCGCAGTCGCCTGGCCGTACGCCAACGGCCCGCGCCACATCGGCCATGTCGCCGGTTTCGGCGTGCCCTCCGACGTCTTCAGTCGGTACATGCGGATGGCGGGCCACGACGTGCTCATGGTCTCCGGCTCCGACGAGCACGGCACCCCGATCCTGATTGCCGCCGACGAGGCGGGCGTGACGCCTCAGGAGCTCGTCGACAAGAACCACCGGATCATCGTCGAGGACCTGATCTCGCTCGGCCTGACGTACGACCTCTACACCCGCACCACCTCGGCCAACCACCACTCGGTGGTGCAGGAGCTGTTCCTGGGGGTCTACAACAACGGCTACTTCATCGAGCAGACCTCGAAGGGCGCGATCTCGCCGTCGACCGGGCGGACCCTTCCCGATCGCTACATCGAGGGCACCTGCCCGATCTGCGGAGCCGACGGGGCGCGCGGTGACCAGTGCGACACCTGTGGCAACCAGCTCGACCCGGACCAGCTGATCAACCCGGTCTCGAAGATCAACGGGGAGACGCCGGAGTTCGTCGAGACCCAGCACTTCTTCCTCGATCTGCCGGCGCTGGCCGAGGCGCTGCACGCGTTCCTCGACGAGCGTGAGCAGACCGGCCTGTGGCGTCCCAACGTCATCCGGTTCAGCCAGAACATCCTCAAGGAGATCCGCCCGCGGGCGATGACGCGCGACATCGACTGGGGCATCAAGGTGCCTCTGGACGGCTGGCGCGACAACCCGACCAAGCGGATGTATGTCTGGTTCGACGCGGTCATCGGCTATCTGTCCGCCTCGATCGAGTGGGCGCGGCGCTCCGGCGATCCCGAAGCGTGGCGCCAGTGGTGGAACCCCGAGGCGGCGCCAGAGGGCGAGACGGCAGAGTCGTACTACTTCATGGGCAAGGACAACATCGTCTTCCACGCCCAGATCTGGCCGGCTGAGCTGCTCGCCTACTCGGGTCAGGGGTCGAAGGGCGGTGAGCCGGGTTCGTACGGCGCTCTCAACCTGCCGACCGAGGTCGTCTCCAGCGAGTACCTGACGATGGAGGGAAAGAAGTTCTCCTCCTCGAAGAAGATCGTGATCTATGTGCGCGACCTCCTCTCGCGCTACCAGCCCGACGCGTTCCGCTACTTCGTGGCCGCCGCCGGCCCTGAGTCGAACGACTCCGACTTCACCTGGGCCGAGTTCGTGCGGCGTACGAACGACGAGCTCGTCGCCGGTTGGGGCAACCTGGTCAACCGCACCGCCACCCTGATCGCGAAGAACTTCGGTGAGCTGCCCGCTGCGGGCGAGCTGACCGAGGCCGACAAGGCGATCCTGGACACCGTCGGCGGCGCCTTCGGCACCGTGGGTGACCTGATCGGCCGCCACCGGCAGAAGCAGGCGATCGGCGAGGCGATGCGGGCCGTCGGAGAGGTCAACAAGTACGTCACCGACCTCGAGCCGTGGAAGCTGGCCAAGGCTCCGGAGGACCGTGCGCGCCTCGGCACCGTGCTGCACGTGATGGCGCAGTGCGTGGCCGACCTCAACCTGATCCTGTCGCCGTTCCTGCCGTTCTCCGCAAACGAGATCGACAAGGCCCTCGGTGGCAAGGGCGAGGTCGCCCCGATGCCCCGCATCGAGGAGGTCGACGACCTCGACGACGGCAAGCCCTACCCGATCATCACCGGCGACTACTCCGGCGGGCCGATCTGGCAGCGCCACCCGATCGTCGTCGGCACCCCCGTCGCCAAGCCCACCCCGGTCTTCCAGAAGCTCGACCCGTCGGTGATCGACGAGGAGCTCGACCGGCTGGGGATCAAGCCAAAAGAGTGAGGTAGGTCGAAGTTCGCAGTCACCCAGTGGCTGCGAACTTCGGTACGCTCGGGCGACGAGCCTCGTCAGGCTGTCCACGCGGAAGAGCCCCGTCCTCGCCGCCGCGGGATCTTCAGGCGACGGTAGACGAGGC
>NZ_JBEXSD010000081.1:0-19573 GCF_040613495.1 Nocardioides sp. NPDC006273
GCGATGTACACCTACTACGAGAACCGGCCGACCTTGAAGCACTGAGCGCCTCGGCCGCTCACTCCCCGTGCGTGCGCCACCACACGCTGCCCGAGTCAGGTCAGGAGTGGTGGGCGAGGACCTGGGCGGCGAAGGCCTCGTTGAGCTCGATCACCGAAATGAGTAGCCAATGCGCGAAGACATCGAGTTCGACGCTGAGGGCGTGACCCTGCGTGGCTGGTTCTACAAGCCCGAAGGCGTGTCCGGCGAAGCGCCCTGCATCATCTTGACCCACGGATTCTCGTGCACAAAGGAAATGGGTCTGGAGCCCTTCGCTGACGCCTTCAGCGCCGCGGGATTTGCATGCGTGGTCTACGACCACCGTGGGTTCGGCGCTTCGGACACGGCGCCGGGCAAGCCGCGACAGGAGATCGACCCGTGGGACCAGGTCCATGACGTCCAGCATGCGATCACCTACGCGCAGGGCCGGTCTGACGTCGACGCCACGCGGATCGGGGTGTGGGGTTCCAGCTATGCGGGCGGCAACGCGTTCGTGGTCGCTGCGATCGACCGGCGTGTCAAGGCCGTGTGCGGCCAGGTGCCGGCTGTCGCCGGACGACGAACCTTCGAGACAGGCGTGCCCAAGGAGTTCTGGCAGGCCGCCTGGGACGGGCAGGCAGCCGATCGCCTCGCACGGGCGCGGGGCGAAGCGCCTGCGATGATTCCCGTGGTCACCGCGGACCCGACGCAGCCGGCCGTCATGCCGACGCCCGATGCCTACGCGTTCTTCTCGGCCTATGAGGGGACCGCGTGGCGCAACGAGGTCACGCTGCGCTCGACCGAGCTGGGCTACGAGGCCGGCGAGTTCCTCAAGTTCGTCGCTCCCACGCCGCTGCTCATGGTGGTCGCCGAGGAGGACAACATCGTGACGCCCGCCAAGTGGGCCAAGGAGGCTTACGAGACCGCGTCGGAGCCCAAGAGCCTCGTCACGATCCCGGGCGGTCACTTCGACGCGTACACCGGTGAAAGCTTCGAGCTCTCGTCGGGTGCGGCACGTGACTTCTTCCTCGAGCACCTCGCCGGTGAGGCCCCGTCGGCCTGACGTGGTCCGGGTGGGGCCGCCGCTTAGGTCCGAGGACAGGCCAGCGACATTCATGTACATCTACGAAGGAGAGCTCTTCACATGAGCACACTTGCAGGAGACCTGGCGCGAGCGTTGGGAGATGTCGACGCGATGCAGGCGCTGTATGCCGACGACATCGCCTGGACGCTGCCTTCCACGCTGGGCCGGATCGGCGGCACCCACCAAGGCAAGGATGCGGTCATCGCGTTCAACAAGATCTCTCTGGCGGCCTATGAAAAGGCGGGCACCCACGCCGAGATCCACGAGGAGTTCGACGCCGACGGAGGCAGGAGCATCGCCCGTATGCGGGTGCGGTCGACCGTGAAGTCGACCGGCGAGGGCTACGACAACGAGTACGTGCTCATCGTGCGGGGCGTTGACGGCAAGATCATCGAGGTCAACGAGTACCTCGACACCCTCAAGACCATGCATTACGACGGTCTGCGACGCTTCCTCCCCGCGATCGACGGGGTCGAGCTCCGATGACCGTGACTGATCGCAGGTGGCGTGTCGCCGCCATGCCGGACGAGCAGCTCGACAGCTCCCATTTCGAGCTGGTGCCGGCGGACCGGCCCGAGGTGTCCGACGGGGAGGTCGGCTGCCGGGTGCTGTGGATCTCGATCGACGCGGCGCAGCGCGCGTGGTTCCAGGGCGTCTCGTACCGCGGTGCCCTCAACATCGGCGACACGATGCCCGCGTTCTGTATCGGGCAAGTGGTCGAGAGCCGTTCTGACGACTTCGCACCCGGCGACATCGTCACCGGTCACCTGGGTTGGCAGGACTACGGCGTCGTCGACGCGGAAGAGCTGACTGGGATCGAGGTCAAGGCGCCGCTGTCGCGCTACCTGAGCGTGCTGGGCATCACGGGCATCACGGCGTACTTCGGTCTGTTCGACGTCGGAGACGTCAAGTCCGGAGAAACCGTCGTCGTCTCTGGAGCTGCCGGGGCGACGGGCAGCCTCGTCGGCCAGATGGCCAAGCTGCGCGGTTGCCGTGTCGTCGGCATCTGTGGGAGCGCCGAGAAGCAGGAGTGGCTCACCTCGAAGCTCGGGTTCGACGCAGCGGTCAACTACCGCGACGAGAACTTCCGGACGGCCCTGAAAGAGGCGTGCCCCGACGGCATCGATGTTTTCTTCGACAATGTCGGTGGTACGACGCTCGACACGGCCCTCGGCAGGATGGCCTACCGGGGGCGCGTCGTTTGCTGCGGCGTGGTCTCGCAGTACGACACGACCACGCCGTCGCGCGGTGCACGGGGCGTGCCTGGGGTCCTCATCGGCAAGAGCATCACGATGCGCGGCTTCCTCTACACCGACTACTCCGACCGGTTCGACGAGGCGCTGCAGGCGCTGCAGGGCTGGATCGAGCAGGGCTCGCTGACCGTCGCCGAAGACATCCTCGAGGGCCTGGAGAAGGCGCCTGAAGGTTTGATCGGCGTCCTGAACGGGACGAACGTCGGCAAGCGCATGATCCATGTGGCCGATCCGTCGTGATGCGAGCCGCGCAGCGAATGACACAGGAATGGGTGCTGGTTTGAAGATTCGAGGTGCTGTTCTCGAAAGTCGGGGGGCGTCGCGTCCGTTTGCGGACTCACGCCCCATCCAAGTGAGTTCCCTCGAGCTCGACGATCCTCGCGATGGCGAGCTGCTCGTCCGGATCGAGGCGGCCGGACTGTGCCACTCAGACCTTTCAGTGGTTGACGGCAACCGGCCTCGCCCGACGCCCATGCTGCTGGGCCACGAAGCCGCCGGGATAGTGGCCTCGCTGGGTGCAGGGGTGACCGACCTGACCATCGGACAACGCGTGGTGATGACGTTCCTACCGCGTTGTGGCTCGTGTCGCGGATGCGCTACCGGTGGCCTGGCACCTTGCGAGCCGGGCAGCGTCGCGAACGGTGCAGGCGCCCTTCTCAGTGGCGCCGTACGGCTTCATCGCGATGGTGTGCCCGTCCACCATCACCTGGGCGTGTCCGGCTTCGCCAGCCACGCGGTGGTGAGTCGCGCATCGGTGGTGCCTGTCGATGACGATGTCCCGCCGGACGTCGCAGCGGTGCTGGGATGCGCCGTGCTCACCGGTGGTGGTGCGGTGATCAACCAGGGTGATCTCGAGGCCGGCGACAGCGTTGCTGTGGTGGGCCTGGGTGGCGTCGGCATGGCGGCGCTCATCACCGCTCTCGCGCATGAGGACGTGACCGTCTACGCCGTCGATACCCTCAGCGAGAAGCGTGAACGCGCTCTCGAGCTGGGCGCCCACGAAGCGCTGCATCCCGAGGAAGCGGTTAGCCGGGGCCTCAAGGCTCGAGTGGTGATCGAGGCGGTGGGCCACGTCGCTGCCCTCGAGAGCGCCCTTGCTCTGACCGCTCCCGGTGGGCGGACCGTCACCGTCGGACTACCGGCTCCTGATGCGCGGCTGAGCATCTCCCCTCTTCACCTGGTGGCGGAGGGACGCACCCTCATCGGCAGCTACCTGGGCTCCGCGCTTCCGTCGCGCGACATCCCCGTCTTCGTGGACATGTGGCGCAGGGGAGTCCTTCCCATCGAGGCGTTGATCTCCTCCTCGATCAACCTCGAGGACATCAACGCCGGGATGGACATGCTCGCCGACGGCCATGCAGTACGCCAGATCATCAAGTTCGACGAAGGTGAGCCCGAATGACGCAGCACCAACTCATCCGCTCGCTCGAGACCAGGCTCTACATCGATGGCGTCTGGACCGAGTCTCAGGGCCGCGGCTCCTTCGACGTGGAAGACCCCTCGACCGGTGAGATCCTGACCACCGTTGCAGACGCCAGCCCTGAAGACGGCGTCGCGGCCCTCGAGGCCGCTGCGCGCGCGCAGGCCTCATGGGCGGCAACCCCGCCCCGAGTCCGCGGAGATATATTGCGCCGAGCCTTTGACTCCGTGACCGCCAGGGCCGAGGACTTCGCGACGCTGATGACCCTGGAGATGGGCAAGCCCATCGCAGAGGCCCGCACAGAGGTCACCTATGGCGCTGAGTTCCTGCGCTGGTTCTCCGAGGAGGCCGTGAGGATCTCCGGGCGCTACTCCACGGCCCCGGACGGTAAGACTCGCTTGCTGGTCCACAAGCGCCCGGTCGGTCCATGCCTGCTCATCACTCCGTGGAATTTTCCGCTGGCGATGGTGACGCGCAAGGTCGGACCGGCGATCGCGGCTGGATGCACGATGGTCCTGAAGCCGCCGAGTCTCACCCCGCTCACCTCGCTCCTGCTGACTCAGGTGTTGCACGACGCAGGACTTCCACCAGGCGTGCTCAACGTCGTCCCGACCGCTGGTTCAGCCCGGTTGACGGAGCGGCTGCTCGCTGACGGGCGCCTCCGGAAGCTCTCCTTCACCGGATCGACCGAGGTCGGGCGGAGCCTGCTGCGACTGGGCGCCAACTCGGTTCTGCGGTGCTCGATGGAACTCGGCGGGAACGCTCCGTTTCTGGTTTTCGAGGACGCGGTCCTCGAGAACGCGGTCGAGGGGGCGATGCTCGCCAAGCTCCGCAACATGGGCGAGGCGTGCACCGCAGCGAACCGGTTCATCGTCCACGAGTCGATCGCGGCTGACTTCAGCGGCAGGCTCGCGGAGGCGATGGGACGGCTCACGGTCGGATCCGGTCTGGATCCGGAGTCGGCGATTGGCCCGCTCATCGACGAGAAGAGCCGCGGCAAGGTTGACGCGTTGGTTCAGGATGCAGTCAACCGTGGTGCCACGCTCCGGACCGGTGGTAAGTCGATCGATCAGCCCGGCTACTTCTATCCACCCACCGTGGTCGACGGCATTCCGCCGGACGCAGACATCTTGCGGGAGGAGATCTTCGGGCCGGTGGCACCCATCGTCACCTTCGCCACGGAGGAGGAGGCGATCGCCCTGGCCAATGACACGGAGTACGGCCTGGCTGGCTACGCCTATACCCGCGACCTCGAGCGCGTCCTCAGGCTCACCGAAGCCATCGAGGTCGGGATGTTGGGGATCAACACGGGTGTGGTGTCCAACCCGGCAGCCCCCTTCGGCGGAGTCAAGCAATCGGGACTCGGGCGCGAAGGCGGCCTCGAGGGCATCGAGGAATACCTGGAGACGCGTTACGTGGGTCTCGCTGGAGCAATCTGACCATGCCTGCTGACACCCTGAACCCGCTCTCCGACCGTGCGTTGGCTTCCGCGTTGGCGTCACCGCTCGACTTCCCGGTCCTGTGGCCGGTCACGACCCGTTGGGCCGACAACGACATGTTCGGTCACCTCAACAACGCGGTCTACTACCAGCTGTTCGACACGGCCATCAACGGGTGGATATCGACCGAGCTCGATCTCGATCCGATGGCCACCGGCACGACGGCAGTGGTCGCGGAATCGGGCTGCAGGTTCCTCTCCGAGGTCCGGTTCCCGTCGCCCCTCACCGTGGGCCTCGCCGTGACGCGGCTGGGCCGCTCCAGCGTGACGTACCAGCTCGGCCTCATCGACAGTCCAGAGGACGACGACGAGGTACGACGGCCCACGGTTGCGGCCGTCGGCCACTGGGTCCACGTGTACGTCGATCGGGTCAAGGGCACGCCCGTCTCGATCCCCTCGGACGTTTGGGCGCTGCTGGCGACGGCCGGACGCTGACCGAAGCACTGACGCCCGGTGACACCTGCTCCATGTCTTCGCCGTCAAAAACAAGCAAGCACTAGCCATCGTAGGAAAGGCCGCACCAATGCCTGAAGCCGTAATCGTTTCCACCGCCCGCTCGCCGATCGGCCGGGCCGGCAAGGGGTCTCTGAAGGACATGCGTCCTGACGACCTCGCCGTCCAGATGGTCCAGGCAGCTCTGGCCAAGGTGCCTGAGCTCGACCCGGCCGACGTGGTCGACCTCGTCCTCGGCGTGGGTCAGCCGGCGGGGGAGTCGGGCAACAACCTCGGCCGTGCCGTCGCGGTGCTCAGTGGGATGGACCACCTGCCCGGCGTCACCGTCAACCGGTACTGCTCGAGCAGCCTGCAGACCACGCGAATGGCCTTCCACGCGATCAAGGCGGGTGAGGGCCACGCCTACATCTCGGCCGGCGTCGAGACTGTCAGCCGGTATTCCAACGGCTGGGCGGACGACCCCGTGGGGCAGAACCCTGATTTCGCCGACGCACAGGCGGTGGCCGACAAGCGGGCGAGCGGAGATGCGGAGACGTGGGTCGACCCGCGGACCGCGGGCGAGCTGCCTGACCTGTACATCGCGATGGGCCAGACGGCGGAGAACGTGGCACAGGTGCTCGGCATGTCACGCCACGAGCAGGACGAGTTCGCGGTGCGTAGCCAGAACCTCGCCGTCCAGCGGATCGAGGAGGGCTTCTGGGCGCGC
Source organism: Nocardioides sp. NPDC006273 (assembly GCF_040613495.1). Lineage (NCBI taxonomy): Bacteria > Bacillati > Actinomycetota > Actinomycetes > Propionibacteriales > Nocardioidaceae > Nocardioides > Nocardioides sp. NPDC006273. The sequence goes on from NZ_JBEXSD010000081.1 coordinate 6,433, forward strand.
GAGATCACGCCGGTCACCTTGCCGGACGGGACCGTCATCTCAGCAGACGACGGCCCGCGTCCGGGCACGACGATCGAGGGCATCAGCCAGCTCAAGCCGGTCTTCCGGCCCGACGGCACGGTGACGGCGGGGAATGCGTGCCCGCTCAACGACGGTGCCGCCGCGCTGGTCGTCATGAGCGACACGAAGGCCAAGGAGCTGGGGCTCACGCCGCTGGCGCGGATCGTCTCTACGGGAGTCACCGGTCTCTCCCCGGAGGTCATGGGCCTCGGTCCGGTCGAGGCGATCCCGGCCGCGCTGCGAAGTGCTGGGATGGGGCTGTCCGACATCGACCTGTTCGAGATCAACGAGGCGTTCGCCGTCCAGTCGCTCGGATCTGCGCAGCAGCTGGGCATCCCGCTCGACAAGCTCAACGTCAACGGGGGCGCGATCGCAGTCGGCCACCCGTTCGGCATGACCGGCGCCCGCATCGCCACCACGCTCATCAACTCGCTGCAGTGGCACGACAAGCAGTACGGCGTTGAGTCCATGTGCGTCGGCGGCGGCATGGGCATGGCCATGGTCATCGAGCGACTGAGCTGAAAGGAAAGTAGATGAGCAAGCGTTTCGAGGGCAAGACGGCAGTCGTCACCGGGGCGAGCCGGGGAATCGGGCTCGCCATCGCCGAGCGGCTGGTTGCCGACGGTGCTCGCGTGGTGATCACCGCGCGCAAGAAGGAGGCTCTGGACGAGGCCGTCGTCCAGCTCGGCGGGCCGGAAGTGGCGCTCGCCGTCGCGGGCCGAGCCGACGATCCGGACCACCAGGCCGACGTGGTCCGGCAGGCGATCGAGACCTTCGGCAGTATCGATTTCCTGGTCAACAACACGGGGATCAACCCGGTGTACGGCCCGATCGTCGACCTCGACCTGGCGGCCGCTCGCAAGATCGTCGAGGTCAACTGCATCGCCGCGGTCTCGTGGGTCCAGCAGGTCCATCGGGCGTGGATGAAGGAGCACGGCGGCGCGATCGTCAACGTCTCCTCGCTCTCCAGCATCCGCACGGCGCCGGGCATCGGGTTCTATGGCGCCAGCAAGGCGATGCTGAACTCGCTCACCGAGCTGATGGCGGTCGAACTCGGCCCGGACGTCCGGGTCAACGGCGTCGCGCCGGGAGTGGTGAAGACGCGGTTCGCCACCAAGCTGTACGAGGGCCGCGAGGACGAGATCACCGCGGCGTACCCGCTCAAGCGGCTCGGTGTGCCGGAGGACATCGGGAGCATCGTGGCTCACCTGCTCTCCGACGATGCCGCATGGCTCACCGGGCAGACCGTCGTCGTCGATGGCGGCCTCAGCCTCCAAGCCGCGGAGGAGTGAGCAGGTGCGGGAAATCGATGCGGTCCTCTTCGACTACGGCGGTGTGCTCACCGGTCCGGTGAAGGACTCGATCGCGGCCTGGCTGGCCGCGGACGCGATCGAGCCCGAGTCCTTCTCGCGTACGTTGCGTGCGTGGCTGTCCCGCGACGCCGAGGACGGTACGCCGGTCCACCGGCTGGAGAAGGGGGAGCTCGCCATCCCGGAGTTCGAGGCCCTGTTTGCGGCCGAGCTGCGGACGGTCGACGGTCGCGCAGTCGTCCCGGAGGGGATCCTCGGCCGGCTCTTCGCGGGTATGAAGCCCGACGCCACGATGTTCGCGCTGGTCGAGGAGCTGCGCGCGACGGGCACCAGGGTCGGCCTGCTCTCCAACAGCTGGGGGAACACCTACCCTCGCGCGCGGATCGACACACTGCTCGACCCGGTCGTGATCTCCGGTGAGGTGGGGCTGCGCAAGCCTGACGCTGCCATCTACGAGCTGGCCCTGGACCGGCTTGGCGTACCCGCCGACCGGGTGCTCTTCATCGACGACGCCGATCCCAACCTCCTGGGCGCTCGGGCGTCAGGCCTGCGGGCCCTGCTTCACGTCGACCATCCGTCGACCCGGTCCGCTCTGGCTGAGCTGGTCCCTGAACTCAAATCCCATTCTCAAGGAGTCACCGCATGATCAACACGACACGGACTGCCATCGTGACCGGATCCGCCCGCGGCATCGGCGCCGGAGTCGCGCAGCGCCTCGCCGCCGACGGTCTCGCCGTCGCCGTCCTCGATCTCGACGAGGCCGCCTGTAAGGCCGTCGTGGCGGAGATCGAAGCCGCTGGCGGTCGGGCGATCGCGGTCGGCGTCGACGTCGCCGACGAGGATGCGGTCCAGGCCGCAGTCCTGCGGGTCGCCGCCGAGCTGGGTGAGCCGACCGTCCTGGTCAACAACGCGGGCATCATCCGCGACAACCTGCTGTTCAAGATGACCGCGACCGACTGGGATTCGGTGATCAACGTCCACCTGCGTGGTGCCTTCCTCATGACCCGCGCCGTGCAGGGCTACATGACCAAGGCGAGCTGGGGTCGTGTCGTGAACCTGTCCAGCACCTCCGCGCTCGGCAACCGCGGCCAGGCCAACTACTCCGCAGCCAAGGCCGGGATCCAGGGTTTCACCAAGACACTGGCCATCGAGCTGGGCAAGTACGGCGTGACCGCGAACGCCATCGCGCCGGGGTTCATCGAGACCGAGATGACCATGGCCACCGCCGAGCGGATGGGCGTGCCCTTCGACGACTTCAAGGCATTCGTGGTCAAGGAAATCCCCGTCGGGCGCGGCGGCCTGCCCGCCGATATCGCGCACGCGGTGTCGTTCTTCGCCAGCGAAGGCGCGGGCTTCGTTTCGGGTCAGGTGCTCTACGTCGCCGGGGGCCCGAAGGCATGAGAGTCTTCGACGGCGTCGCCGACCTCGAGAAGGCTGTCGGCACGCACCTCGGTCACTCCGAGTGGCACACGATCGACCAGGACCAGATCGACGCCTTCGCGGCGGCGACAGGCGATAGCCAGTGGATCCACGTCGACCCGCCGAAGGCGGCCGAGGGGCCGTTCGGATCGACCGTCGCGCACGGCTTCCTCACGCTGAGCTTGCTGCCGATCCTCACGTGGCAGATCTACAAGGTCGAGGGAGTCACGATGATCGTCAACTACGGGGCCGACAGGCTCCGGTTCCCCTCGCCGGTGCCCGTGGGCTCGCGGGTGCGGGCTGGGATCGAACTGACCGGCGTCAACCCGATCGCGCTCGGCTACCAGGTCGCGACCCGGACTACCATCGATTGCGAGGGCAGTGACAAGCCTGCCTGCGTCGTCGACATGCTCGCGGCGGTGATGCCATGATGACGACACCCGAAGCGCCTCCAGGGCTCGACCTCGACGTCCTCGGCGCGTGGTTCGCCGCCGAGCTTCCGAGCGCCGGCGATCAGCTCCAGGCGACCCTGATCGCTGGCGGCAGATCCAACCTGACGTACGTCGTCACCGACGGCACGCAGGAGTGGGTCGTCCGACGGCCGCCGCTGGGCCACGTGCTCGCGACTGCTCACGACATGGCCCGCGAGTACCGGGTCATGTCGGCGCTCCAGGACACCGGGGTGCCTGTGCCGAGGACCTTCGCGATGTGCACCGATCCCGCGGTGCTGGGCGCAGACTTCTACGTCATGGAGCGGTGCGCCGGTACGCCGTACCGCTACGCGCCCGAGCTCGAGCTGCTCGGCCCCCAGCGAACCCGCAAGATCTCCGAACGCCTCGTCGACACTCTCGCCGCGCTGCACGCGGTCGAGCCGGCGTCGGTCGGTCTCGATGACTTCGGCCGCCCTGAGGGGTTCCTGGCTCGCCAGGTCGCGCGCTGGAAGAAGCAGCTCGACGCGTCGTACACCCGAGACCTTCCCGCTGCTGACGAGCTCCACCGGCGGCTCGCGGAATCAGTGCCGGCCGAGTCCGCTGCCGGCGTCGTGCACGGCGACTACCGGCTCGACAACGTCCTAGTCGACGACGCCGATCAGGTGACGGCCGTTCTCGACTGGGAGATGGCAACCCTCGGCGACCCGCTGACGGACCTGGCGTTGATGCTCGTCTACTTCCGTCTCGACGCGGAGACGGGTGACGGCAACGACTCTGCGAGGAACGTTTCGACCGCACCGGGCTTCCTCGACGAGCGTGCGGTCATCGAGCGGTACTCGCGCGGCAGCGAGCGTGACCTCTCCGGCTTCGGCTTCTACCTCGGCCTCGCGGCCTTCAAGCTCGCCGCGATCCTCGAGGGCATCCACTACCGCCATATCCACGGCCAGACCGTCGGTGACGGCTTCGACCGGATCGGCGAAACGATCCATCCGCTGCTGGACGCCGGTCTCAACGCGCTGAAGGAGAACGACTGATGGCACTCCTGTACGACGCTAACGGAGGCAAGCCATGATCACGGGCAAGACGGTCCTCCAGCGCAAGTTGCTGCCGGCCCTGGACTTCATGCTGCACGACTGGCTGAAGGTAGACGAGCTCACCAGCCGGCCGAGGTTCGAGGAGCACGGTCGTGAGACTTTCGATGAACTTCTCCAAGCCGCCTCCGAGGTCGCCGCGAACCGGTTCGAGCCTGCGTACCGCATCAGCGACGAGCAGGAGCCATACATGGCAGACGGAGGGGTGGTGACCCCGAAAGAGACCCACCTGGCGTTCGAGGCCTACCGGGACCTGGGCATCCTTGCGGCCAGTCACGACGTCGAGTTCGGCGGCATGCAACTGCCGCGCACGCTCGATCTGGCGTCGAGGGTCATATTCGGCGCGTCAGGCCACAACCTCGCACCTGCGATGCTGACCGACGCCAACGCCTCGTTGCTGTTGGAGCACGGCACCGAGACACAGAAGCGAGTGTTCGCCGTGCCAGAGCTGGAGTTCCGCTGGACAGGCACGATGTGCCTCTCCGAGTCGCAGGCGGGTTCCTCCCTCGCCGACATCACAACGAGTGCCGTGCCGGACGGCACGGGCCATGAGTCCGATCCTCTCGGCCCGCGCTACCGGATCACCGGCAACAAGATGTGGATCTCAGCGAGCGAGCACGACCTGACCGAGAACATCATCCATCTGGTGCTGGCGAAGATCCCCCGTGAAGACGGAACGGTCGATCCCAGCACCAAGGGCATCTCGCTCTTCATCGTTCCCAAGGTATTGGTGGACGAGGAGTCTCGCCTGCTCGAACGCAACGACGTCACGCTGGTCAGCCTCAACCACAAGGTCGGCCATCGAGGCACTCCCAACGCCGCACTCACCTTCGGCGATGGCACGCACGTCCCTCGCGGGAGCAAGGGTGCGATCGGCTATCTCGTGGGCCGACCCGGCGATGGCCTGCGCCAGATGTTCTACATGATGAACGCCGCGCGCATCGAGATCGGACTAGCCGCATCCTCGCTCGGTATGGCGGGCTACGCGACGGCCCTCGAATACGCCAAGGACCGCCGCCAGGGCCGACCCCGCGCAGCGACCGGCAAGGACTCATCGCAACCACAGGTCCCGATCATCGAGCACGCCGACGTCAAGCGCATGCTGCTCGCGCAGAAGGCGTACGCCGAGGGTGGCACTGCCTTGGCCCTCTACGCAGCCCGGCTACTCGACGACCAGTCGACCGGATCGCCCGCCGAGGCAGCGCGAGCCTCCGGGCTGCTCGAGATCCTGACCCCGATCGTGAAGAGCTGGCCGAGCGAATGGTGTCTGGAGGCGAACAGCCTCGCAATCCAAGTGCTCGGTGGTGCCGGGTACACGCGAGACTGGCCGGTGGAGATGTACTGGCGCGACCAGCGACTGAACATGATCCACGAAGGCACCCACGGCATCCAGGGGCTCGACCTGCTGGGTCGCAAGGTGCGTACGGATTCGGGTGCACATCTCGACGCGCTGGGGGGCGAGGTCAGGGAGACGATCGATGCAGCGGAGCAGGTCGGCCTGCGCGCAGAAGCGGGCGCGCTTGCCGGTGCCTGGGACGCGCTGTTGGATGCGACCGAGCAGGCGTGGGCAACCGGCGACCCGTCAGAGGCTCTCGCCAATGCGACTCCGTACCTCCAAGGCTTCGGGCACGTCGTGGCTGCCTGGATCCACCTCGACCTCGCTGTGGCTGCGACGCACAGCGATCACAGGGAGGCGCCCGGACGTATCGCAGCAATGAAGTACTTCTTCGCTTACGAACTGCCCCGCATCGGCGCCTGGCTCGACGTAGTGGCGCGAAGAGAAGCGCTGTGTCGTGATGTGAACCCCGACAGCTTGTGATGCGAGTCGACCACGAAGCGTACGCAGGGGAGGGGCCCAGAACGGGCGATCCGAAGGCCGTGGAGACGCTCCCGGAGCGGGTCCAAGTAACCGTAGAGAACGTGTTCTCTACCTCGACGACAACGAGAGGTTAGGCACGACATGCGTGCAACTATCAATGCTAATACTGCCGATGGAGGGGCGTTCGAACGAGCGCTGCGAGCGCGGACCGTATGTGAGGCTTTCCAGATCACCGCGGCCGCCCGGCCCGAGCAGGTTGCGCTGCGTACGTCCGACGGCCAGGTCACTTTGACCTATGGCGCTCTCGCCGAGCGGGTGCGCCGGGTCTCGGCTGGTCTGGCGGCGCTTGGTGTCGAACGCGGGGATGCCGTGGCCATCATGCTCACAAACCGTCCCGAGTTCCATGTGGTGGACCTCGCCGTTGCGCACCTGGGTGCTCAGGCATTCTCGGTCTACAACACGTCGGCGCTGGGTCAGATCGAGTACGTCTTCGTGGACGCCGGCAACAAGATCGTCATCACCGAGAGCGACTTCGTCGAGCGACTCACGGCTGTGCGCGATGGTGGTACGCCGATCGACCACCTCGTTGTGGTCGACGGCGAGCTGGAGGGCACGCTCAGCCTCGAGCAGATGGAGAAGCTCGGGGATCCGCAGTTCGACTTCGAGGCGACGTGGTCGGCTGTCAGCCCCGACGACATCCTCACGTTGATCTACACGTCCGGTACGACGGGTCCCCCCAAGGGTGTGCAGCTGTCACACGGCAACATGATGGCCGAGATCCGGGGTGTCCAGAAGGCGTTGCCCGTCACGCCTGGTGGGCGAACTGTCTCGTTCCTGCCTGCTGCGCACATCGGCGATCGTTGGAGCGGGCACTACTCACCACTGGCGGTCTGGGGATTCACGGTCACGTCGTGCGCGGATCCGCGCACATTGATGGAGGTCGTGAAACAGGTTCGTCCGACAGTCTTTCTGGCGGTGCCCCGCATCTGGGAGAAGGCGAAGGCCGGGCTCGAGGCAGACCTTGAATCACGGCCCGGCGTAGGCGGCAAGCTGATGCGCTGGGCGATGGACATCGGGATCAAGAATGCCCGCGTCGTGCAGGCAGACAAGCCTGTGCCTCCGGCGCTCCAGCTGCAGGCAAAGGTCGCATCAACGATCCTCGGATCGAGAATCCGCCGCGAGCTCGGGTTGGACGAGGCTGCTTGGTTCCTCACCGGATCGGCACCCACCCCTCCCGACGTGTTCGAGTTCTTCGCGGCCGCGGGGATTCCTATCGGCGAGATCTGGGCCATGAGCGAGACGTCCTGCCTCATGACCGTCAACCCGCCGGACCGCATCCGCGTGGGCACGGTCGGACTGCCGATCCCGGGAGTCGAGGTCAAGGTCGCTGACGACGGCGAGCTGCTCGCGCGGGGCGCGACCGTCATGAAGGGGTACCGCAACAAGCCCGAACAAACCTCCGAAGCGCTCGACGCCGACGGGTGGCTGCACACAGGTGACATCGGGGCGATCGGCGAGGACGGCTACGTGCGCCTCATCGACCGGAAGAAGGAGATCATCATCAACGCGGCCGGCAAGAACATGTCGCCCGCCAGCATCGAGAGCTGCTTGAAGTCCGCTAGCCCCTTCATCGGCCAGGCGGTGTGCATCGGTGACGGCCGGCCCTACAACGTCGCGCTGATCACGCTCGATCCTGACGGCGCCGGCGGGAGGTCGGTGGATGACCCGGTCACGATCGCCGAGGTCGCGGCCGGTGTGGAGCGTGCCAACAGTCAGCTGTCACGCGTGGAGCAGATCAAGAAGTTCAGTGTCGTCGCCAAGGAGTGGCTGCCCGGGAGCGAGGAACTCACGCCCACGATGAAGGTCAAGCGCAGAAGCGTCGTCACGAAGTACGCAGCGGAGATCGACGATCTCTACGCCAAGTAGCCCACCCTCGACCTGTGCCCGGACACGACGAGCCCGGCGTCCGGACTGACCCGCGGCGCTGGGCTGTGGGCTTGACGCGGCTGAACGTGTGTACGCGAGATCGTCTTCTGAAGGCCGCGGATGCGGCCGAGGGTCTCTAGGCCCGCCGCACCAGGAGCACGCAGAAACGGTCAAGCAACCTGGGCGCGGTCGGCCAAGAGGATCTTCGCGGTTTCGGCGACCCGCTGGCCCAGGTGCTCGGCCGTCGCCACGTCGGACTTGTGGACATGCTCCGGCCCCTCGTCGATGTCGGTCTGCGCGGCCGCGCCCAGGCTGACGCCCAGCCGGTTCAGGTCGTGATCGGAGGCGGCGGAGCTGTTCCAGCCGGGCAGCAAGCCGAGGTTGACCCAGTGCATGCCGAGTTGTGCGGCCAGGATCTGGAAGAACTGCAGCGTGTGTAGTTTGTCGCCGCTCTTGGAACCGGAGTTGGTGAATCCGGCGGCCAGCTTGTCCTTCCATGCCTGGGGTGGGAAAGCGCGGGGAGGTCGCCTCGGCGAAGGCGTGGAAGGCGCCGGAGGCCGTGCCCATGTAGGTTGGCGAGCCGAACACGATCGCGTCCGAGCCGTCGAGCAGGGTCCACTGCTCCCGGTGATCTCGTCCACCTTGATCAGGTGCGCCTGGGCCAGCTGGTGCGTGCGCAGGCGACCTGTTTCGAAATCGGCCGGGAGTGAGGCGCGCTGCTCGGCCGGGCTGATGCCACAGTCTAGGTCAGCGCGCGCATCTGGGGTTCGATGAGCAGAGCGGTTGCTCGGGTGTCCGTCGAATGCCAGCCGAGACGGCGAAGACATTGACATTGAAGTTGACGTCGGGTTCAATTAGTGAAACTGGCTGGTTTCCAGACCGCCTGACGCGGGACATGCCCTTCTCGGTGGCAGCACTTGCGCGCGGTCTCGCCATGCCGCACAGTGGCGATAGAGAAGCAGGGAGTGTGGCTATGGCCATCACGGCGTTGTATCCCATCGACCGGGCCGCGGGTCGGCGTGGGCTGTTGGAGGAGCGCGAAGAGCTCTGGACACAGACCATGCGCGAACGACTGGGCCCTGCGAGGATCCGGCTCTCTCGTGACGACTGCGGGGCCGGCAAGGTGCAGTCGGCCGACCTGGCGGACCTGTTGTTGACAGACTGGGACTGTCCGTCCTTCGACGGATACGTGTCACGAAGTGTTATGAAGGGAGAGTTCGACCGCGACGTCGTCGTGGTGATGGCGGGGTACGCCGGTGAGGAACGCCTTTCGTTCAACGAAACCGACGCGCTGTTGGGGCCGGGAGCACTTCTCATCGTGAACGGTGATGGGTTGCGTCGGGCCAGCTTCAGTGTGCGCCATAGCCTGCGAAAGCGCACCCTGGTGGTCCCTTGCAGCGCTCTGCGGGCGGCGGGAGGTGCCCTCGCGATCCCTAGTGCACTCTCGCTGGGCCCCGACCGTCCCCTGGTCAATATGTTCCATACCTTCTTGGGTCAGGTGTGGACGGGGCTTCCTGAGATGACTGCCATCGAGAGGGAGGCAGTACGGACGGCACTGATCACACTGCTCGCGGGCATCGTGCAGTCGGAGGGGACTGGCGTGAATGACCAGTCCGCCCTTCCGGCACTGCGGGCTCAGCTGGACCGATCGATCGCCGAGCGACTCAACGACGGCCCTATCCGTCTGGAGGACCTGGCGGCCGAGCACCGGGTCTCGACGCGTACTGTCCACCGGGCCTTTGAGCTCACCGGGGACACGATGAAGTCGGTGGTCCGCGCACAACGGGTAGCCGCCGTGCGGCAGGATCTGCTCAACACCAACCTGACCATCGCCGCGATCGCCCACCGGTGGAACTACTACGACGCCAGCCATCTTGGCCGAGAGTTCCGTCGTGTCTACGGTATTTCCGCTGGTGAGTATCGTCAGCACTACGCCGGTGATGCGGATGCGTCGATCCGATCGACGATCGATCACAGCGCACATGCTGCGCCGCAGGTGATGGAAGCGTCGTGATCGCGCCGAGCAACGGTGGCGTGCGTCTCTAGCTGTAGACACTGCATCATGGTGTCGAACGTGGGCGGGGGACCTGCTACTCGTGTGCCAATGCACGCAGCGCTTCGGGTGTGGCCGTACTGAACCCGAGGAACTCCAAGAGAGTCGGGATCTTCTCGGCGCTGGCCCCGCTGCCGTAGATGATGAATCGGTCGTCGCCCCAGCGGCATAGCTTTCGAGGCTTCGCCTTGGTCCCTTGGGCCCATAGCTCGTACGGCTTGTTGTCCAGGAGCCAGCCGTATACCTGTGATCTTCGGGGCTCTATGGCGTCGGACCTTCGCCGGTAGTGGCGGATTGGGGCGGCTGGGGGCGTCGATGACGGCGGCACCGGCGTCCCATGAGTGGCGCATCTGCTGCATCGTGTCGCCGGGTTGCTCGCATCGCGCCCTTCTGGGGCGCGAGCAGTTCGTCCTGGCGCACCTTGGCGACAACGTCAGGCCCGCGCCACCGTGCCCGCGATCAACGTGGCGACGGTGTTTTCCAGGGTGGCGCGAACGTCCAGGCGGAGCTCCGTCACGGTGGGGTCGGCTTCGTAGGCGGCGAGCACGCTGGCGGAGGGTCGGTAGTAGGGCGACAGGGTGCCGGCCAGGATCAGCGTCATCATGGCCACCGTCCGGGCGCCGTCGCCGACTTCGGGAACGTACTGGCGGATGAGGTCGGCCGTGGTCGCGATGGCGGCGAGGGCGGACCTCTTGTGCCGCAGCACGACGTCGACGGACACGTTGTGCTCCAGCACATTGGCCTGGACGTTCAAGATATCGAGCAGCACCCTCTGGCGTGCGAGGGACGCGCTGAGTACCGCGGCCACCTGGTCGCCGCGTTCACGCGCCGACAGGTGTGGGTCGACACCCTTGGCCAGTTCGTCCGGCACCTGCGCCAGCCATCTGTCCATGGCGTGCACGAGCAGTTCGAACAGCACCGCCTCACGGGACTCGAAATACCGCAGCACGTTCGACTTGGCCAGCCCGACCCGACGGCTCAGCTCATTGAGGCTCAGGTCGGCCACCGGCATCTCCTCGAGCATCGCCGTGGCCGTGTCCAGGATCGTCTGGCGCCGGATCTCTCGCTGCTCCTCGCTGCGTGCTCGCTGGAAGGTCATGCACCCCAGTTTACATACCAGCGGTCTCTTGACACCAGACCGTCAGTCTCTTACTGTCGAGGCCGTAAGAGACCAACGGTTTATAAGGAGATTGACATGAAATGGACCGAGCGTGACATCCCCGAGCAGAAGGGGCGGGTGGCGGTCGTGACCGGCGCCAACACCGGCCTGGGCTTTGAGACCGCCCGTGCTCTGGCGGAACGCGGGGCGACGGTGGTGCTGGCCGTGCGGGACGTCGAGAAGGGCAAGAAGGCGGCCGCCCGCATATCCGGCGACGTCACCGTGCAGGAGCTGGACCTGACGTCACTGGAGTCGGTCCGCACCGCGGCGGCCGACCTGCACGGCACGCACACGGGGATCGACCTGCTGATCAACAACGCCGGTGTGATGTACACGCCGAAGCAGACCACCCGCGACGGGTTCGAACTGCAGCTCGGCACCAATCACCTCGGGCACTTCGCGTTCACCGGGCTGGTGCTGGACCTGCTGCTACCCGTGCAGGGCTCGCGGGTGGTGACGGTCAGCAGCCTCGCCCACAACATGCGGGCCGCCATCCGCTTCGACGACCTGCAGTCGGAGGAGTCCTACGGCCGCGTCGCGGCATACGGGCAGTCCAAGCTGGCGAACCTGATGTTCACCTACGAACTGCAACGCCGCCTCGGCTCGCTCAACACCACGATCGCGGTGGCCGCACACCCGGGTCTGGCTGATACCGACCTCATGCGCAACCTCCCCGCCGTGATCCGGGTGATCGCACCCGTGATCGGGCCCTTGATGAGCCAGAAGCCGGAGATGGGCGCCCTGCCGACCCTACGCGCGGCGACCGACCCCGCAGTCCGCGGCAGCCAGTACTACGGCCCCGACGGCATGGGCCAGACCCGAGGACACCCGAAGGTCGTCAAGTCCAGCGCGCAGTCCCACGACCGGACCGTCCAGCAACGCCTGTGGACGGTCTCCGAGGACCTCACCGGCGTGACGTTCCCGGTCTAAGCGCTGTCCCGTAAATGCGGAAGCCGCCGTCCGCGATGACCGTTGTCTTGGCGACGGCGTCCTTTGTGCCGGACAGTTCCCACGCTCAGCCCGCCCGAGCACGATCGCCGCGTCGAGTCGTGCCTGCTCGGCCTCTGCGACGTCGATGAACGGGTCGACGTCTGGGAGACCGGTTCTGCGGTCGGGGTTCACTGTCGGGGCTCAAGCGATCAAAACATTCCTTGCAGTTAAAAACTCAAACAATCATGGAGAATCCCTGATGAACATGCTTTTGTGGGTCCTTGCGGGCGTGCTCGCGGCGATATTTCTGGCCGCCGGTCTGAGGACGGTGCTCCAGCCGAAGGAGAAGCTGGCTGCAGCCGGCATGGGCTGGGTCGTGGGCGTCAATCCCGTCGCCGTCAAGGCGCTCGGGGCTTTGGAGGTGCTGGCCGCGGTCGGTCTGACCCTGCCCGCACTCGTGGACATCGCTCCCATTCTGGTGCCGCTGGCCGCGACCGGCTTGATCGCGCTCATGGTCGGTGCCGCGATCACCCATGCCCGCCAGAGGGAAACCCCGATGATCGTGCTCAATCTGGTGCTGCTGGCGATGGCCGCAGTCGTGGCGTGGGGACGATTCGGCCCGCATTCCTTCTGAATGCGTCTGCCTGTCGAATCCAGCTATGCCATCCCGGTCCGATGTCGGAGGAGCGTGGGCCATCCGGTCGCGCGCCCGAGGCGAAGGGACGGCTCAATGACCGAGTGAGTTCAGGGGAGGGCCCTAACGTCACGGCTCGCCGGGCCGCGCCGAGGAGTGTAACTCTGGTTATGTTTGGTCGTTGGTCGGGCAGTGGGTACCTAAAGGAGACCCTCGCGAACAGGAAGGGAGCCGGCCCGGATGGGTGTAGACGTAAAGATCGAAGGGCTGACCAAGAGCTTTGGTAAGCAGCTCATCTGGAAAGACGTC
>NZ_JBEXSD010000082.1:0-19499 GCF_040613495.1 Nocardioides sp. NPDC006273
ACCCTCTCACCCCACGCGCATCACCGTTCCGAAGCAAGATTCCGCTGCGCCACACCCGGGCCGCCGCCCCGATAGCCAGCCATCTTTTTTCTCGAGATGGTCCGGTGTCCAGGACCGCGTAGCGGCCGGCGTAGCCGGCGGCCGAAGGCCGTCCTTGACTCCGGGGCATGTCGAGAACACCCTCGAAGAAGGGTCGGCGGCCCACGCCAGCCTCCGGGCGAGACGTTCCCGGCAGGGAGGTCTCGACAGGCTCGACCACCGGAGGCCGGTGGTTCCGGCAGGGAGGTCTCGACAAGCTCGACCACCGGGGACAGGGAGGTCTCGACAAGCTCGACCACCGGAGACAGGGAGGTCTCGACAAGCTCGACCACCGGAGACAGAGGGTCTCGACAAGCTCGACCACCGGAAGCTACGGTGTTGGCCTCGACACGCCTCCGCCCAGCGGCTCCGGCGACTCGACCAGCGGGGATGAGGTCTCGACCAGCGGGGATGTGGTCTCGACAAGCCAGCCCCCGGGAGCGAGAAGGTCTCGACCAACTCGACCCCCGGGGAGGAACACAGCTCACCCCAGAGCAAGTGCCCGAAGCCGCTCCAGCGACCCGTTGAACGTGTTCTGATCCAACGGCGAAGAGGTGTACTGCCAGAAGGTGTAGTACCCCCACCCAGCTGGCAGAGTCCCCGGCGTAGAGGCGTACCGAGCGATCCACAACGGATGAGCAGCCGAGAACTGCGAGGTGTTGCCGGTGCAGGTCGTCCACCAGTCGGTGGTCGTGTAGATGACCGCATCGCGGCCGGTGCGGGCGCGGTAGCGGCTCAGGAAGGCCGAGATCCACGAGCGCATCGAGGCCTGGGAGAGGCCGTAGCAGGTGCCACCGCCGTAGGGGTTGTACTCGATGTCGAGCACCCCGGGCAGGGTCTTGCCGTCGGCCGACCAACCACCGCCGTTGTTGACGAAGTAGTCGGCCTGGGCGGCGCCGCCGGAGTCGGACGGGTTGGCGAAGTGGTACGCGCCGCGGATGAACCCCTGGTTGTAGGAGCCGTTGTACTGCTGCGGGAAGTAGGTGCTGTTGCGGTAGTAGGTGCCCTCGGTCGCCTTGATGTAGGCGAACCGTTTGCCCTGGCCCCACCAGTAGGCCCAGTCGACATTGCCCTGGTGACCAGAGACATCCATGCCGCTCACCGTCGCCTGCGCGGTGATCGGGGTGTCGCTGGGGGAACCACCCTCGGCGTGCGAGCCGGGCGTCGACCAGCCGACGTACGCCCCGTGCTTCAACGTGACGCCGTGGGACCTCGCCTTCTGCGTGAGATGGCGGTCGTCCTTGTCGGCAGCGACGGCGGACTGGATCGGAGAGAGGGAGATGGCAAGGAGGAGACCGGCGGCTACGGCGGTCACTCTCATGGATCTGCGGCGCGAAGGACTCATGGGGGCAGGCCTTTCCCGAGGAGGAGAGTGCATCGACAGACATCAGCCCGAACGAAGTGTCCGGCCACAACATGGTCCCGCAACCAATGTCCCCCGGTGGCTATTTTCCGGTAAGCAAGTTACTCAACCGAACGGTTGACGAACTACGGGCCTCCGCCTACGCTCTTTATCAACCAAATGGTTGAGGAATAGCAGGAGATGAGCGGCGCATGAGCGAGGACAGACTGTCCCGAGTCTTTGCGGCACTGGCCGACCCCACCCGGCGCGACCTCGTCGCCCGGCTTGCGTCGGCCGACGCGACGGTCGGCGAGCTGGCGGCACCCTACGACGTCAGCCTCCAGGCGGTCTCCAAACACCTCAAGGTGCTCGAGGAGGCGGGCTTGGTCAGCCGCGAGTCGCGCCGTGCCCCGGTACGTCTGGAAGCAGAGGTGTTCGACCTCATGACCAAGTGGATCGACCGATACCAACAGCAGGCCGAGGAGCGTTACCAGCGCTTGGACGCGCTCCTCGAGGAGATGCAGGAAAGCACCCCATCCAGAGAATCAGCCCGAGAACAGGACGCATCATGACCACCACGAAGCAGGAGACCACGATCGAGGCCTCCAAGGAGACCCCGACGATCACCATCGTCCGCGAGTTCGACGCACCCTGCGAGCTCGTCTTCCGAGCCCACGCCGAGAAGGAGCTGTACGCCAAGTGGCTCGGCCCGCGCGACGTCGGAATGCAGATCACCCAGTGGGACTTCCGCACCGGCGGATCCTGGGCCTACTCCGCCGAGCGTGACGGTGACGAGTTCACCCAGTTCTTCGGCAGCTTCCACGAGGTGCGCGAGAACGAGCGCATCGTCCAGACCTTCACCTGGCGCGGCGCGCCCGACGGCGCCTCGCTGGAGTACCTCACCTTCGAGCCGCTCCCCGGCGGCCGCACCCGGCTGACCGGACTCAGCGTCGTGGAGTCCTTCGAGACCCAGGCCGCGATCATGTCCAGCGGCATGGACACGGGTGTGACCCAGGGTTACGAGCAGCTGGACGACCTCCTCGGTGAGCTGTCATGAGTCCCGCCGAGCAGCATGCGTACGACGCGGCCCGGTTCGCCGAGATCGTCGACTCCGTCCGATCCGCCGAGGACTGGTCCCGCCCCAGCCCGGTCGCGGCCTGGACCGCGCTGGACGTGATCACGCACCTGGTCGAATGGTCGCGAGGGTTCCTGCAGGGGTCGGCCGGCGTGGAGCTGGCGCCGCTCGAGGTCGCGGCCGACCCGGCCGCCGCCTGGAAGACCCATACCGCCGACGTACAGGCCCTCTTCGACGACCCCGCCGACCGGACCATCTCCAACCCCCATATGGGCGAAAAGCCGCTCGACGTGGCGCTCTCGGAGATCTACACCCCCGACATCTGGATGCACTCCTGGGACCTGGCTCGTGCCCTCGGCCGCGACTTCGACCTCGGCGCCGAGCGTGCCGCCGCGATGCTCGTCGGCGCGGCCGCGATAGAGGACGGCATGCGCGCCTCCGGCCAATTCGGCCCCCGGGTTGAGGTCCCGGCCGGCGCCACTCCTCAGGAGCAACTCCTCGGCTTCATCGGCCGGGATCCCACCTGGCAGGGCTGAGTCCTTCACCCATGGATAGGTGCCCCACACTCCGGAGCGTGGGGCACCTACTCGCGCTTGGGGATTCTTCAGATGATTGGGGCATCGACATCACGCGACCGACCCCTTATCGTTTCGCAATAACATCGTTTCTCGATAAGGAGCCGTCATGGCGAAGGGATCCCCCACCCCGCTCCCGAGGGACCCGTTCGAACCGCTTGAGCGGACCATCAACGCGATCTTCTGGATCATGATCGCGATCTGCGCGATGCTCCTGATCGCGCTGTTCTTCCTCCCCATCGCCAGCCCCCACTCGTCGGTCTCAGTCCTCGGATTCAACGGCGACCACCCGTGTGTCTCGACGGACAACCTGATCATCGGCGACCCCCAGCCGGGTGTCGAGAACCCGCCCGAGGACACGCGCGTACGCCCCGGCACCCAGTTGTCGCCCAGCGGCACCAGCTTCTGTGTCGACGACCCGACTCCGACGCAGAGGTTCGCCGCAGCGCTTGGTCAGCCATTCGGCCTCGTCTACGTCCTCGGCACGTGTCTGCTGATCCGCCACATGATCCGCGCCGCTCGCGAAGACGGTCTCTTCGCGGCACGACCGATCCGGTGGCTCGGCCGGCTCGGCTTGTTCCTGGTCGCGATGTCGATCCTCGTCCCGGCCGCCACGGCGCTCGGGAACGGCATCTTCATCGCCTCGGTGACCACCGACGAGCTCGGCCAGACCTGGCACTCCCAGCTGGCCGCAAATTTCCCGCTGGACGTGACACTTCTGGTCGTCGGTCTCGGCGTGATCACCTTCGCCCGCATCATGACGCACGCGGCCCGCCTCCAGGAGGAATCGGACCTAACCGTATGAGCGACGACCCAGCGCACCGCGTCACCATCCACCTCGACGAGCTCCTCCACGAACGCGGCATGACTCTCACCGAGCTCGCCGACCGCATCGGGATCACGCTCGCCAACGCGTCGATCCTCAAGAACGGCCGAGCGCGGGCGATCCGGTTCTCGACGCTCACCGCGATCTGCGACGTACTCGACTGTCAGCCCGGCGACATCCTCCGGGTCGAGGGGCGCTGAGTCAGGAGAGCGTCAGGTAGCCCACACCGTCGGAGAAACGGCACTGATAGTTGAGCACGATCGCTTCTTCGCCGGGCGGCAGCAGAATCGAGGCCGCCCGCGAGCCGAGATCCTGCGACAGCTGCCCGCCAGACTGCCCGCCCTCGCAGCGCGCGGCCACGTGGCAGGGTCGGTCGGCGGGGATCTCGAACGCCACCTGGCCCCAGTAGACCCAGTAGTCACGACCGTCGATGGAGACGATCGGCGGCATCTTGGGGAGATACTCGGCCTTGGCCGTGCTGCTCATGAACAGCGTCAGCAGGCGTTTCGGCCCTTGGTGGACATCGACGTACGGCACCACGCTCGGCCACTGCTGCTCTTCGGTCACGAGCACACCTTGCCATGACCGGTCCCGGACCTGGGCTCAGGAACGAGCGAGGGCGCGGATGGCGTTGTCGAGGGCGCGCCGGTCCCGACGGGAGACGACCGCCTCGACCACCTCGATGCCGCCGTTCGGGGAGCCGAGGGCGGCCTCGAGCTCGGGCACGGACCTGACTGCGAGGTGCGGGATGCGGTGGGCGGCGCAGAGCGACTCCAGCGAGGTCCCGTGCGGGGTGCCGAAGAGGCGTTCGAAGCTGTCCACGTAGTCGTCGGCGCCCTGTTCGAGCGAGGCGAAGATCGAGCCGCCGTCGTCGTTGGCGACCACGATGGTGAGGTCGGGGCGGACCTCCTCGGGACCGAGCAGGAGGCCGCCGGCATCGTGCAGGAAGGTGACGTCACCCATCAGCGCGAGCGCGCGCGTGGACGACTCGCGGCCTGCGGCGGCACCGATCGCCGTGGAGACGATGCCGTCGATGCCTGCCAGGCCACGGTTGGCCAGCACCTTCCGTCGACCGCCGACCCGGTTGGGTCGCATCATCAGGTCCAGGTCGCGTACGGGATTGGAGGGGCCGAGCATCAGCAGGCCACCGTCGGGGAGAGCGCGGGCGACAGAGGCAGCGACGTCGTACGCCGTCATCTCCAGCTGCTCGTGGAGCAGCCGGTCCACCTGGCGACTGATGGCGCGATCGGCCTCCTGCCACTCCTCCAGCCACGCCGGATCGGGCTCGCCCTCGACGTGAAGTCTGTTGCGGATCGTGCGGTCGACCCGGAACGGGCGCGCGGGCCAGACCCCGTCGACCGGAGCCGCGATAATCTCGACGTCGCCACGTGCGAGCAGGTCGGTGACCGGTCGGGAGAGGGTCGGGTGGCCGTAGACGACGACCCGCTCGACCCGTTCGGCGAGCGGTGACTCGAGCAGCAGCCGGTAGGAGCGCAGGGCGTTGGCGCCCGTGCGGGCGCCCGAGGAGGGCTCGGCGAGCAGCGGCCAGCCGCCGTCCTGGGCGAGGACTCGAGACGGCGGGCCGGCGTCGTCACCGGCGACGACTACCGTGCGCGGCGTGCCAGGTCCGGTCGGGATCGACTCGTGGATCATCAGCTGCGGGCGTACCGGCACCGGACGCACCTCGACCTCCGGCGGCTCCCACCGGTCGGGTGGGGTCAGCGGGACGTCGAGCTGGACGTTCCAGTGGACGGGGCCGCGGGAGTCGTCGAGCGCGGCCAGGTCGGCCTCGGCGGGCGCCTCGGCCAGGTCGAGCGTGTCCACGAGCCGGCCGAAGATGCCGACATGGTCGGTGACCTGGTTGGCGCCGGTCTCACGGAGTCGCGCCGGGCGGTCGGCCGTGACGACGACCAGCGGGACGCCCGCATGAGCGGCCTCGAGCACCGACGGGTGCAGGTTGGCGACCGCGGTGCCGGAGGTGCACATCACCGCCGCCCGCGAGCCGACCTTGGTGAGGCCGAGCGCGAAGAAGCCGGCGGACCGCTCATCGATCCGGGTGTGCAGGCGCGCCAGCCCCGCTCGGGCCGCGTCGAAGACGGCGAACGACAGCGGCGCGTTGCGTGATCCCGGTGCGATCACGATGTCGGTGACCCGCGCCTCGAGGAGCGCGGTGACGACCGCGCGGGCCTGCTCAGTAGCCGTAGCCACCTGCCCTCCCTTCGTCGACCTGACCGCTCACGGAGCCAATTATCTGCGCGGGTGCCGGGCGACGCCGGGTGGCCCCCGGGGGATGACCCCTCACCGGAGCGTCTCCCGGTGGGCGAGGACGTCCGCCAGCCGCCGCTGCCAGAACTCCGTACGCTCCGGGGCGGCCCGCAGCGTCGGGTCAGCGATCAGGCGCTCAGGGACCGGTGAGGTGGGGAGCACCGGAAGGAACCCACCCGATGGAAGGAGCCGGATGGCGGCGATGTCCTCGGTGAACATCGAGACCGTGCCGAGCCCGCAGGCGTAGGGAAGCTCCGGCAGCGCCGCCGCGAGCGCGACCCCCGCCGCCATGCCGACCGAGGTCTCCAGCGCCGAGGAGACCACGCACGGCAGCCCGATGTCCTCGGCGATCCGCAGGCAGGCGCGTACGCCGCCCAGGGGCTGCACCTTCAGCACGGCCACGTCGGCAGCCTGGAGGTCGCGTACGCGGTAGGGGTCCGCCGCCCGCCGGATCGACTCGTCGGCGGCGATCGGGACCTCCACCTTGCGGCGTACCTCGGCGAGCTCCTCGACCGTGGGGCAGGGCTGCTCGACGTACTCCAGACCACCGGCGGCGCTGTCCAACACCCTGATCGAGACGATCGCCTCCTCGACCGCCCAGAGCCCGTTGACGTCGATCCGCAGCCTGCCGGCCGGGCCGAGGGCGTCCCGGACCGCCTCGACGCGGGCGATGTCGTCGGCCAGGCTCTGCCCCGGGTCGGCGACCTTCACCTTCGCGGTCGCGCATCCGGAGCGGGTCACGATCTCGTGGGCGCGCTCCGGCCCGACGGCCGGAACCGTCGCGTTGACGGGCACGGTCTCACGGACGGGCGTGGGCCAGTCCCCCGCGGCCGCCTCCTCGGCGCAGCGCAGCCAGGGCTCGATCTCGGGAGTGTCGTAGTCGAGGAACGGCGACCACTCGGCCCATCCCCCGGCGCCTTCGAAGACGAGGCCCTCGCGCTCGGTGATCCCGCGGAACCGGGTGGTCATCGGGAGCGAGAAGACGTGCAGCTGCTCGGTCATCGGGCCGCCTCGTTGGTCGCGACCAGCGCGAGCAGGGCCTGCCGGTCGGGTTTTCCGTTGTCGAGCAGCGGGATCTCGTCGAGCGTGACGATCTCCCGCGGGGCCCAGGAGCGGGGGTGCTCCGCGGCGACCCATTCCCGGGCGACGGTGGCGTCGATGTCGCCGACCACGAAGACGACCAGCCGCTGACCCCACTCCTCGTCGGGCGTGCCGAGGGCCTCCGCGGCTGTGACCGCCGGGTGCTCGCGAAGCCTTCTGGCGACGAGCGCCGCCGGCACCTTCACCCCGCCGGTGATCACCATGTCGTCGACCCGGCCAAGGATCCGGAGCCGACCGTCCTCGTCCAGGGTGCCTGCGTCGGAGGTGAGGAACCAGCCGTCCACCAGGGTGTTCGCGGTCTGTTCGGGGTCGTCCTGGTAGCCGTCGAAGAGCGTCGGGCCGCTGATCCGGACCCTGCCGTCGGTGCCGATCGCGATCCCGACCCCGTCCAGCGGCATCGCGTCGTAGACGCAGCCACCGCAGGTCTCCGCAGAGCCGTAGGTGGCGACGATGTGGACGCCGGACTCCTCGGCGCGGGCACGCAACGAAGTGTCGATCGGGCCGCCGCCGAGCAGCAACGTGTGGAACCCTGCCAGCGCGGCGAGGTCGTCGCCGCCCGACTCGAGGATCCGGTGCAGCTGGGTAGGGACCATCGAGACGAAGCTCGGCCCGGCCGCCATCGCCGCCGCGGCGTCGGCGAAGGACCCATGGGCCGCGGCGATCACCGGCTCGTGTCCGGCCAACAGCGACCTGGCGATCACGTTGGCCCCGGCGACGTACGAGTCAGGGAGCATCAGCAGCCACTGCCCGCTCGCCCCGATGCGGCGCGACGACGCCGCTGCGGACGCCTTCACGGCCTCCCGTGACAGCATCACCCGCTTGGGCGTGCCCGTCGATCCCGAGGTCTCCACGACCCAGTGCTCCGGGCCGCCTCCGCGGAGCCATCCAGCCATCGCAGCGACGGTGCTCTGAGCCCGTTCCACCGCGTCGTTCATGAGGCAAACGCTATCCCCTGCCGGGTGGGGGTTAGCGGTGGGCCGGTGAGCCCGCAGGGCTGTAACACGCTGTTCGTAGGTCTATCCGGTCGTTATAACGGGCGAGTAGTCCTACGAACGACGTGTTACACGTGGCGCAGGCGCCGCTACTGCCCGCGGATCCTGTAGTCGGCGACCAGGCCGTGGTGGTCGGACTCCAGCCTGAACGTGGCGTGGCGAGTGGCGGCGGTGGTGGACCTCGACCCGAGGAGCCAGTCGATGGTGCCACCGCCGTCGTGGGTCGCCCAGCCCTGCGGGGGCGCGCCGAGGGTCTCGAAGGAGGAGGTCATCCCGGCCTTGGTCATCAGCGGCTTCGGCCCCCACGGGTCCCCGTCGCCACCGCTGCGGGGGTAGGGAGAGTTGAGGTCTCCGGCGACGAGCACAGGGCCGTACTTCTGCAGCCCCTGCGCCAGCCCGGCGAGCTTCGCGAAGCCGCGCTGGGCCTCGTCCTTACGTGCCTGGGGGCTCTTGGCGGGCGATGTCATCGTGTGGGTCGAGATGACCGAGATACGGCCGGAGCCGTCGCTGCTCGCCAGGACCACCCAGGTGGCGTACCGGTTGTCGTTCTTGGCGCCCGTGACCGGCTTGGTGAGCTGGACAACACCCTTGTCGACCGCCACCCAACGGTCGGTCCGCCACATGACGACAGGGCTGAGGGCCTGGCTGCGGGCGCCGTACTCGTCCGCCGACGCGCGGTAGGAGCCGTAGCCGCGCACCGAGATGTCCGAGACCGAGCGTGACTGGGCCTCGTTCAGGGAGACGAAGTCGGGCCCGTGCTTCAAGACCCTCGCCAGGTCGTTGCGGTATCTCGAGCGGGACATCGAGACCTTGATGTTGGCCTGCGCGATGCGCACCTGGGGGCCGGAGACGGCCGCCGGGGCGGCGGCGGGCTGGCCCGCGCCGCGCGGTCCTACGCCGGGCAGTCCCGCGACCTGCTGGGTCGCCTCGAGGGTCTTGCCGATGTTCTTCTTCAGCCACGCCGCCGGGTCGACCTGGTCCTGCAGGTAGCCACCACCGTGCGGGTGCACCTCGAAGTGGAGGTGGCAGCCGGTCGAGTTGCCCTCGCTGCCGACCTGTCCGATGACCTGTCCGGCCTTCACCCGCTGGCCGGGACCGACCGAGAGCGACTGCATGTGGCCGTACCACGTGGTCAGGTTGCCCGGCGCCGTCTGCACCTTCACCAGCCAGCGGCCCGACCAGCCCCAGCCGCCGCCGGACTCGATCACGATGGTGCCGCCGTGGGCAGCCTGCACGGGCGTGCCGCACGGCGAGGAGTAGTCGTTGCCGGTGTGCATGTTGGCCCAGTTGGAGCCGCCGTTGCCGTAGTTGTTGTTGTCGAGCGCGAGGCCGGCCTGGATGGGACGTACGACGGAGGTGCTGATCCCGGCCATGCCGATCGTGCAGGACACGTCGGTCGCGGTGGCCGTCAGGTCGGCGGCCGAGACCCCGTCGGCCAGCGCAGCGACGAGGGCGCGCGCCTCGTCCTCGTGCTGGGCGTACGCGAGCGGGAAGGCGGACCGCTGCACCGCCTGGGCCGCCGCGGTGACCTGCATCTTGCGCCAGCCCGCGATGTCCAAGAGACCGGTGTTGCCCGTGTGGGCGGCCACGCCGTAGAACGCCTGGGCGGACTTGACCGGGTTCATGATGTCGGCGACCGAACCCCAGCCGGAGATCGGACGCTGCTGGAACAGGCCCACCGAGTCGCGGTCACCGTAGTCGATGTTGCGCAGGGTGCTCTCCTGCATCGCGGTCGCGAGGGCGATCACCCAGCCGTACGCCGGGACGCCGGCCTGCTTGCCGACGGCCACGATCGTGCGGGCGTTCTGGACCTGCTCGGTGGTGAACCCCGAGACGCTGCCCTCCGCCTCCTCACCGTCGACGCCGACCCCGCCGCCGGTGGGGATCGCGTTGGTCCCGCCGATACATCCCGACTCGGCCTGGTCCTGGTTGCTCTGCTCCGTGCTCGCCAGGCCCCCGATCAGGATCACCAAGGCACCCGTGATCACCAGGACCAGCGTGACCGCAGCGGCCACGAGCCCCCAGATCAGACGTGCTTTGGCGATCAGCATGGCAGGCACGGGCTAACCTCCCGGGAGGATGTTGGCGACGTACCAGACGTTGCCGATCAGGGTCAGGTAGACGATGACCTTCGGACCGTCGGTGGCGACCTCGACACGAGCCTCGGAGTCGTTCTGCTCCAGCACCTTCGGCGGGCCGACGACCTTCGTGGCCGGCACCGTGGCGGGATCGGTGGGGCCCAGCGCCTGGGCCAGCGACTCGTCAGGGTTGGCAGCGTTGATCCCGGCCCACCACTGTTCGCTGGTCAGGTCGGGGCGCGCCCAGGCGGTGACGAACTTGGTCGCGGCGGCGCCCGGGTCCGGCACCGGCGCGACGGACGCACCGGCGGATCCGCTGGCGCCCGCCGAGGCCGAGGCGGAGGCGCCGCGTTCCGGCTGGGCGGCCGGCTCCGCGTCGGGGGCGTCGCTCCATTGGGCGATGGCCCAGATGACGAAGACGATGCCGACAGCCACCGAGAAGAACCGGAACGGCGACCTCATGGGCCACCTGAGCAGCGGGGCGATGACCTCCCACAGCACACCCCGCGTCGTTGTCGACCGCACTACCGGGACCCTCCTTCACTTGGCCGCCAGCTTGAACCGTTGTCGACGGGCACCGAGCGGTTCCCGTTCGGCGAGTAGATGACGAAGACCGGGTTGCCGTCCGAGTCGTAGTCCACGTTGGCCTCCGCCACGGGAGACTGTCGTGGCGGCTCCGGCTCGCGGTCGGCGTAGGAACCGGAGGTGTAGTCGACGGGGCTCGGCGCCTCGGGGCGGTCCTGGGTGTAGACCTTCCCGGCGCGGCCACGGGGCGCCTCGTCGCGGGAGGGCGGCTCGTCGCGCTCGGCGGAGCGCGAGTCCATCCACTGGGTGGCCACCTGCTCGCCGTCCCTGTCGCCGGCCGAGGACCCCAGGGCGTACGCCGCTGGGACGCTCGCGCTCGACCCGGCACCCAGCGCTCCGGCGGCCGTCATCGGCGCCTGGCCCGGCACCTGTTGGGCGACCATCGTCGGTCGGCTGCCGGTCAGCTCGTGACCTGGCATGTAGACCCCGCCCGGGCTCGAGACGGACCCGGTCCCGCCGGCGGCGGGCTGCACGTCGGAGGTCGCGTCGCGGACCCCGGCCTCGGTGCCCGTCCGGGCACCGACGTACGAGGACAGCATCGAGCTCAGTCGGCCCATGCCCGGGATCGGGATCCCGTACGCAGCAGGGCGGGTGAGTCGCCAGGCCAGCACGGTCAGCACCGCGATCAGCCCCAGCTTGAGTACGAACCACATGTCGGTGGTCAGGATCGCCGAGTCGAACCGCAGCAGGAGCAGCGCGACCAGGAAGTAGATCGGGCCCATCACCAACGGGCCCACCACCCGCTTGAGCATCGCCACTGCCGCATCTCGGGTGTGATCGAGCATGAACAACACCCCGGCTGCCGGCGCGAACGGCACGATCAATCTGATCAGCGCGAACGAGAGCAGGATCGCCAACCCCGCGACCAGCAAGAACCCGCACACCACCACGACCACCGCGAGGTTCACCAACGCCGTCGTCGCCCGCTGGGACCAGTGCTCGCCCTTGAAGTACTCATACGCCACCGGATCGGACTTCTTGACCGCCTCGGCGTGCTTCTTGAACGCGTCCTGCTTGGCCTCCAAGACCTTCTTGCCGTCCCCGTTGGGGTCCTCGCGATAGGTGTCGTACTCCTGCCAGGAGAAGTGCGTGGACCGGAACACCCGCGGCCCGTACGTCTTCGCCGTGGCCGAGTCCGGGTCGCCGAACGCGCCCGCCAACCAGGTGCGGTACTGCGTCGAGCGCACCACGTCGTCCATCTGGCTGTCGATGGCCTTGACCGCGTCGGTCTCGCCGAACTTGTCGTCGTTGACCCCCGGCACCGTCCGGCCGTCGTTGAACCCGGTCGCGATCATCCCCGTCGCCGACCGCACACCGTCGTCGACCAGCCGGGTCGACTCCACCGGATACTGGATCAACCACGAGGTCACCACCAGCACGCCCAGAGCCCAGCCCGCCGCGGTCACCGCCCGCGAGAACCGGCCATCCCGCGCACGGATCATCACCGTCGCCGCCACCAGCAGCAGCACGACGCTCACCCACGGCGCCCACACCCCGTCGGTGACCGCCTTGGACGCCGCCACGATCGGACCGTCGAGAGTCTTGAGGAAAGAGTTCTCCCCGATCACCGCGTTCAACAGCGCATGAGACCAGTTCGGCAGGATCCCGGAGATCTCCAGCAGGATGTTGCCCAGCGAGGTGCCGGCCCCGGCGATGAACTGCCCGGTACACCCGTTGTCATAGGTCCACCACTGCGGCGAGGTCCCGTACGCCGACTCCAGCGAGACCTCGTCCTTGTTGCGGAACGGGTCCAGCTCGTCGTCGATCTTCTTCGGGTCGTTCAGCTCCGTGCCCGCCCTCGACGCCGCCCCCAACGCCGTCATCCGCACGATGAAGCTGCCGTCCCCGTACGGGGAAGCCGGCATCGGAGCATCCAGGTTGTTGCACGCATCGCTCACACCCGAGAGCCCACCCGTCGGGTCGAACGGGATCGGGATGTCGATCCCCTTCGGCCCCGCAGCCGCCGGCCCGGCGACCGACAGAAGGGCAACCACGAGTACGACGAAGGCAGCCGCCCTACGGCGCCACCCGCCCTCGCTGGTCGAGCCGGATTCGTGAGGAACGAACGAATCCGTGTCGAGACCAACACGGTCCCCTCGGCGCTCGACAGGACTGTGTTGGTCTCGACACGCTCGGCCGCAGGCGGCCTCCCGGCTCGACCGACGATTGGCAGGCGGCATCAGCCGGTCTCTTCCCGGGAGGGATCGGCCGGCCCGCCGCTGATGGCCCGGCTGACGCGGCGCGTGGGGTCGGCGGTGGTGTTGAGCGCCTCCTGCAGACCCGGGTGGTGGTTGAGGGTGACCTTGATGATCTCCATACCGCCGTGGCCGGTGTCGCCACCGAGGCCGTCACGGTAGATGAACTCCCGGTAGCCCAGCTGCTCGTCGCCACGCCTGGTGCGCGGCGAGAGCCGCGCCAGGATCGACTCATAACCCAGACCCTCGGGCTTGCCGAGGAGCTTGAGCGCGTCACGCTGGGCGGTCTCGTCCTGCGTACGTCCCACGAAGGCTGCCCCGACGAAGTTGTTGATGTCGGAGCCCAGGATCGCGGAGGCGTTCTGGGTGGAGACCAGCGCGGCACAGTTGTTCTTGCGGGAGTCGCTGGAGAGCTTGTGTACGAGGGCACGGCCCGTGCCTCCCGAGGCCTGGGTGACCTCGTGAGCCTCGTCCAGCGCGAACAGCTTCCGATCGTTGGGGTCGCTGCGGTAGATCAGGTGCAGCGCGGACCAGGCCGCGAGGGTCATGATCGGGCGCGCCATCTGCTCCTCGGCGCTCCACTCCTCGCGAGAGACGTGCTCGGGCGGGGTGTTGAGGCCCTTGAGGTTGTAGAAGGTGAACGGTGTGCCCTTCAGCTCCTCGTCGGACTGGAGGAAGTCGTTGCCGAAGAAGAGGCGGCCGAGCTCGCGCTCGCGGGCGGCAGCGAGCTCGCGAGCGATCTCGTGGTCGCCGTTGTCGCCCTCGAAGAGCATCCTCACGATCGTCGAGGTGTCGGCGCCGCGGTCGGCCGGCGCCTCCATGACGCGGGCGCGGATGCGCTTGAGCACCTCTTCGTTGTTGGACAACCCGACCGGGAGGCAGGAGCGGAGCACGGAGACGGTCAGGTCGCGGCGCTGCTGCACGGCGGCCGACCGCTCCCGGTGGAGCCGCTCGGCGAACTCGTGGTCCGACATCGCCTCGGCCCGGATCAGCTCCGGATTGGGGTCGGGCACTACCGCGTACGGCGAGAGCGACCCTGGTCGGCCGCCCAGGACGTCCACGCTGCGGGCGCGCGATCGCAGCTGCTGACCGTTGAACAGGCCGCCGCCGATCTCGGGCAGCGTCATCAGCCGCTGCAGTCGGCCTGCCGGGTCCATCGCAACACCGTGGATGCCGGACAGGATCGACATGTAGATGACGACACCCATCAGGGTCGACTTGCCCGAACCGGGCGTGCCGATGAGCGGGATCAGGCCGGCCTGCTCCATGACCTCGGTCAGGTACCACGGGTCCATCAGCACGGCTCGCGACGCCATCGCCGAGGTCTCGCCGAGATAGAAGCCACGCTTGTCGCCGACCTCCGCGGTCACCGCGGGGAGCCCGGCAGCGACCTTGAGCACCGGGAACTTCCGGGCGTGGGCGGTGGAGGCGAGCGGCTCGCCCGGCACGAACTCGCGAGCCAGGTGGTATTGCCCCAGCTGGCGGGTGATCTTGATCTGCGGCCGGTAGAGGTCGACCACCTTCTGCGCCTTGTCGAGCGCCTCGGACTCGGTGCGGCCGGTGACGGCGATCCGGTACCAGCCCCGGGTGCGGGTGGACAGGCCCGTGAACTCCGAGCGCATCTCGTCCTCGACGTCGGCGGCGCGCCCCGCCTGGCGGGTGAGCTGCTTGGGAGGCCGCTTGCCGTGGTCGTCGGACCAGTGGCTGACCTGGCCGTCGATGCGGCGGGTCAGGGAGGCCATCTCGCGGGAGACGTCCTCCGGCGAGCGAGGCTCGACCCGGAAGGACCACTCGACCGGGAAGCCGAGCGCGTCTGTCTTCGCCATCCACGGCGCGTGGGTCTCCGGAACCTCGATGTCGCCGATCCGCGAAACCGTCAGCACGCACACGTGGCTCGTCTCCTGGCGGCCTCCGATGCTGCTGGTGACCTGCACGGTCGGCGCCAACGGCTCGGCCGACCACGCCACCGACTCGAACCACTCGGCCATGTCGTCGGTGTCTAGGAAGTTCTGCTGGGCCTCGCCCGGCTCGGGAACGGGGATCTTGGCACCCAGCGAGAGCGAACGGGCGATCATCCACTCCATGTCGTGGCCGACCGCCGGGCGTGCCGAGAAACCCGGTCGCGACATCACCCGGTTGACCGTGTCGAGGCGCTCGCTGATCGCGGCCATCTCACGCTCGGCGGCTCCCGCGGAGAACTTCGCCAGCGTCCTCACCGTCGCGTCGCGACGGCCGAGGTCGACGCCGTAGTAGACGAGCTTGTCGGCCTGGCTGTGGGCGGCCATGTGGGCCTGGTTGCGCGCCATCATCTCCTCGAACCCGGGCTGCGGGTCGGGAGCGTTCGCGAACGCGGCATGCGCCCAGTGACGTACGGGATAGGGGCGGGTGGTGACTCGGCCGTGGACGGTGTTGCCGACCAGGTCTGCCAGCTGGCTGGCCTGGTCGGTGATCAGCGCCTCGAGGTCGGCGTGGGCACGGAAGGACCAGGTCTGTGGCTCGGCGAGATACCAGGCGATGATGCGGTCGCCGGTGAAGGTCAGGTGACCACGCACCTCCTCCAACGCCCACTTGTCCCCTCGGGGCTGATGGACGCCCTTCGAGTCGTCGCCGCCCCGGCCGAAGACGCTCTTGCGTCCCGGCTTGGGCTTCTCGAAGCCAGGCCCGTAGGCCCGCTCCGTTCGCGGCCGCCTCATGCGGTTCCTCCGTCGTTGGGTGCGTCGCCGTCGAGGCGCTTGCGGTGGTCGTCCGTGCTCTGCGGGCGCTTGTCGGGCGACGCCTGCTCTTCCTGAGTGTCCCTGGGTCGGGTGCGGCCCGTGGGTTCATCGCCGAACTCGTCGAACCCTGGCTCCGGCGCGATCACCACGGCCGGCCTGATCGCGTGCGACAGCGACAGTCGGGCGGGCTTCTGCACGGGGTTCGGGGCCGACTCCTTGGACTCCTTCGACCTCTGGGCCGGCGGCGGAGGCGGAGGCGGGGCTGAAGGCGGGGCAGAGCGCGGGGCCGGCCTAGCCGGCTGCGGCGTGACCGGCGGCGTCACGGGCGGGCCGGGCTGCGCAGCGCGGGCAGCGTCCGGGGCCGGCGCCCGGGGCGTAGGAGCGGCCGGCGTGCTCGGCCGGGCGGCCTCTGCCGGTTCAGCGGCCCTTGTCGACTCAGCCGCCGTCGGCTCGGCGGCCTGTGCTGACTCGGCGGCCTGTGCTGGCTCAGGGGGTGGCTGCGGGGGCGTGGCGGCCTGCGTCTGCTCCTGCCGGGCCTGCCACGGCGCGCCACCCTTCCACGGCACGTCGCGGGGCTCTCGCGGCGACGAGGACGGCCGGCTCGACCAGCCACCCTTCGCCGGTCGTACGCCGGTGACCTGCTGCCGCGCCGAGGACTGGGCCTCGGGCTGAACCCTGAGCTTTGCCGGGAGCGGCTCCTCGACGATCTTCGCCTCGATCACCGGTCGCACCGGTGCGGCCTTGCCGCGCACTGGTCGCGACGGGGCGCCTGGGGCCGAGGCGACGACGGTCGCCTGCAGCAGTCGAGGCGAGGCGGGGGCACCGGGCTGCTGCGCGAACCGGCGACCGGGTCGGCGCATGGCCTTCGCCCAGCCACCCCGCGGGCTCGTCACATGTCTGAAGGCGACCGCTGCGCCTCCTGCGTACTGTGCGCCCGTCTCCAGACGCGGCGTGGTCAGCTCGTGCCAGAAGGTCATCAGCCAGGCGCCGGCGGAGCTCTCCGCGCTGATGTAGTCGGAGGCCTTCATCGAGAGGTAGGAGGCGCCGAGCAGCCACAGGCCCATGCTGAGCAGCGTCACCGGCATGCCGAGCTTGCGCAGCAGCACAAGCGTCACTGGTGCGATCACCAGGAAGAGGAAGATGGTTCGATAGCGCATCTCCCCGATGTAGCGACGAGGAGGACCGAGATAGGTCTGGTCGACCTCGTACAGCTCGTCGTCGTCAGGCAGCCTCATCCCCGAGATCCCTCCCTGGGTTAGCTAACGGGACCGGGTTCACCCCTTGAAGAGACCAGCCATCCACTGACCGAGGTCCGTGGCGTTGTTGCCCACGGCCAGGCCGAGGACGCCGAGACCGATGATCAGGCCGCCGACGATCGTGACGGCCTTCGAGATGTTGCCGCTGCGGGCAGCCCACAGGACCGTGACGCCGAGGATCAGGACGACAAGCGTGATGATGTTGTCGGTGATCCATTCGGCCAGGCCGCCGGTGCCATACTCGGCGGCTTGCGTCGTACTCTGAATCAGCTGGTGCGGTGCCATTGTTCTGCTCCCTTTCCCGAGGTGAGGTGTGGTTGCCGGACACGTCCGGAAGTATTCGGTTGTCCCGTCCGGCGCAGCCCCATGCGGCACCGGTGGGTGGAGGCGCCCCTGCCCCTCCCGCGCACTGACGCAAACTCCCGGGCATCGGCATTCTGGACAAACGCCACCGCCATGTGAGACGAGCGTAGTCCTCAGACCGCCTCTGCGCACCTCGTTCCACCTGACGACACGTACCCATGGTGCGCGCAGAGGGCATGCGTCTCCCCCGCTTTGCTCCAGTTCATGCCACCCACCGGACCGCTGGGCGACACGCCGTCCCGCTCAGTGGTCTCCTTGACCGTATTCTTGCGGGGGGAGCCCTACTTCGGGGAATCTATATCCCGGTGCATCCTCGCGAATTTCGCGCGCTTGCGTCCGGGTTCGCGAATTCACATCAATTTCAATCGGATTTCTCGGGAGGACGAGCTCACATGGACAAGAAGAAGATCTTCATCGTCATCGGCGTTCTGTTCGTCGGATTCTGGCTGTTCACCGATCCGCAAGGGCTGACCAGCACGATCTCGGCCATCGCCAGCGGCATCTGGGGCGTCACCACCGACGTCTTCGGCGGCGTGATCGGCACCATCGAGGGCTCTACTCGCTGACCTCGGCCGCGACCTACGCCGACGTACGAGCGTCGGCGCGATGGACTCCTTTTTCTTCGCCGCCCGGTTTGGGGACCGATCGGCAGGGATAACTGTTTGACGTCGGACCAGGCGATGACAAGACTGCGCTTGTCTCGATGTCAAGATAGTTTGGAGTCGCCTTGCCCGCTGGCCTCACCCGGTTGAGGGACAAGGTCCTCTCAGACGACCCGCTCATCCGGGCGATGTCGTACCAGTCGGTGCTGTCGGCCTTCGCCGAAGGCACCTTTCTCACCGGCTCGGCGGTCTTCTTCACCCAGATCGTCGGCCTCTCCGCCGCACAGGTCGGCCTCGGTCTCACGATCGCGGGCGTCGCTACCTTCTTGTTCGCCGTCCCCCTGGGCCGACTCGCGGATCGTCTGGGAACCCGGTTCAGCTGGATCGCGGGTGCCATCCTCCAGGCGCTGCTGTTCGGCGCCTGGGTGCTGGTCGGCAACTTCGCTGCGTACGTCGCCGTCGAGGTGCTCCTCGCTCTCGCCTCCTCCTGGCAGAAGTCAGGCCGCGACGCTTACCGGATCTCGGTCTTCCCCGCGGCGACCCGGGTGCGCTCGTTCGCCTACATGCGCGCTGCCCGCAACGTCGGGTACACGCTCGGCGCACTGGCCAGCGGCCTCGCCCTGGCGGCCGACTCCAACACCCTGATCAAGGCCGTCCCGCTGCTGACCGCGGTGGTGCTCATGGTCAACGCCTACTGGATCTCCCGGCTCCCCCGCCTCGCCGCTGCTGCCTCGCCCGGCGACCTGAAGAGGGACGTACGCGACCGCCTCGGCGCACTGCGCAACCGCGCGTTCCTCGCCACGACGTTCTTCAACGGGGTCCTCGGCAGCCACCAGATCCTGCTCAACGTCGTCATCCCGCTGTGGCTGGTGCAAGAGACCGACGCGCCACGGGTCCTGCTGGCCTGGCTGTTCGGCACGAACACCGTCATGGCGGTCGGGCTGCAGGTGATCGCGGCCCGTGGAGTGACCGACGTGACGACGTCGCTGAAGGCACAGCGCCGAGGCGCGTTCTGCTTCCTCCTCTCCTGCGCCATCATCGCGGTCACCCACGACACCGTCGGCCTGATCACGATCACCCTGGTCTGGGTCGGCCACGTGACCGTCACCGGCGCCGAGCTCTTCCAGTCCGCCGGCGAATGGGGCCTGATCGCCGACCTCTCCGACCCCGAGCACCGCGGCGACTACCAGGGCGCCGCCCAGGTCGGCTACACCCTCGGCACCGTGTGGGCCCCCGCCGCGTACACGTTCCTGGCGATGGAGCTCGGCCACCTCGGCTGGGCCATCATCGCGGGGATCATCGTCATCGCCACGATCGGCGTCCACCCCTCCGCCCGCGCCGCCGAGCGCTACCTGGCCAGGCGCGCTCAGCCTGTCGCTCCGGGCGGGCCCGTTCCGGTGTAACACGTCGTTCGTAGGACTACTCGCCCGTTATAACGACCGGATAGACCTA
>NZ_JBEXSD010000083.1:0-19194 GCF_040613495.1 Nocardioides sp. NPDC006273
CGCGCTTGACCGGGTCCGGCCAGGTCCAGCGGAGGCTGCCCCCGGAGTAGCGGTAGGTCGCGAGGTTCACCTGCTTCCGCAGGTGGCAGGCCGACGTCGGCGATGCGACGCTTTACAGGTACTGACCCGTGTTCGACACCTGCTCGATCGAACGGCCAGGCTCGGTGCCCTGCTTTCCGGTGACGAGCGTGCGGATGAAGACGATCCGCTCGCCCTTCTTGCCGGAGATGCGGGCCCAGTCGTCGGGGTTGGTGGTGTTGGGGAGGTCCTCGTTCTCCTTGAACTCGTCCACGCAGGCCTGGAGCAGGTGCTGCACCCGCAGGCCCTTCTGGTTCTGGTCCTGCTTGGAGTCGAGGAAGTCCTTGATGGCCATCTTCTTGGCCCGGTCGACGATGTTCTGGATCATCGCGCCGGAGTTGAAGTCCTTGAAGTAGAGGATCTCCTTGTCACCGTTGGCGTAGGTGACCTCCAGGAAGCGGTTCTCCTCGGACTCGGTGTACATCCGCTCGACGGTGGTGCGGATCAGGCCGTCGACGGTCGCCTGACGGTCGCCACCGAACTCGGCGACATCGCCGGGGTGCAGGGGCAGGTCGGGCACGAGGTATTTCGTGAAGATGTCGCGAGCGCCCTCGGCGTCGGGACGCTCGATCTTGATCTTCACGTCGAGCCTGCCCGGACGCAGGATCGCCGGGTCGATCATGTCCTCACGGTTGGAGGCACCGATGACCAGCACGTTCTCCAGCGCCTCGACACCGTCGATCTCGGAGAGGAGCTGCGGCACGATCGTGTTCTCGACGTCGGAGGAGACGCCGGAGCCACGCGTGCGGAACAGGGAGTCCATCTCGTCGAAGAAGACGATCACCGGGGTGCCGGCCGCGGCCTTCTCACGAGCACGCTGGAAGACCAGACGGATGTGGCGCTCGGTCTCGCCGACGTACTTGTTGAGAAGCTCGGGGCCCTTGATGTTGAGGAAGTAGGACTTCCCGTCGGCGCCGGTCTTGGCGGCGACCTTCTTCGCCAGGCTGTTGGCGACAGCCTTCGCGATCAGGGTCTTTCCGCAGCCCGGAGGGCCGTAGAGCAGCACGCCCTTCGGTGGCTTGAGCCGGTGCTCGATGAAGAGCTCGGGATAGAGGTAGGGAAGCTCGACCGCGTCCTGGATCTGCTCGATCTGGCCGGCGAGGCCACCGATCGACTCGTAGGCGATGTCGGGCACCTCCTCCAGGACGAGCTCCTCGACCTCGGACTTCGGGACCTTCTCATAGACATAGCCGCTGCGCGGCTCCAGAAGAAGCGAGTCGCCGGCGCGGAGGGTCTCGTTGAGAAGTGGGTCGGCGAGACGTACGACCCGCTCTTCGTCGGCGTTGGCGATGACCAGGACGCGCTCGCCGTCGGCGAGCAGCTCCTTGAACATCACGACCTCGCCGACCTTCTCGTATTCCATCGCGGCGACGACGTTGAGCGCCTCGTTGAGCATGACCTCCTGGCCGTAGCGCAGGTCGTCGAGGTCGACGTTGGGCGATGCGGTCACCCGGAGCTTGCGCCCACCGGTGAAGACGTCGATCGAGTCGTCCTCGTTGCGCTCCAGGAACGTGCCGAAGCCTGCTGGCGGCTGTGCCAGCCGGTCGACCTCCTCCTTGAGCTTGATGATCTGGTCTCGGGCGTCCCGAAGCGTCACGGTGAGTCGCTCGTTCTGCGACGTCACGGCGGCCAGGGAGCGCTGCGCGTCTGCGAGCCTCGCCTCCAGGCCACGCGAAGATCCGGGCATCTCGGTCAGCCTGTGCCGCAGGTCGGTCACCTCAGCTTCAAGGAAACGGACATGACTCTCGAGCTCCTCGGGGCTGCGCCCCTCGGACTGGAATCCATCGGATGTCGACATCAGCACACCTCCTCTACTGCCTCGACCCTACAAGGGTGAGGGGTAGGAGAGGTGAAGGATTTACCGGTGTTGGACACATTCGCTCGACTTCGGCCGAGTTCGTGTCGACCCGTGGCACGCCGGAATATCCGGACCGGCGCGGAGCGGACTCAGTCCAGCTCGCTGTCGTCCTCGGGAAGCACCTCGGCGACAGGCTCCGGAGCCGGCATGTCGGCCGGGCGCGGGCCCTTGTAGTCAGGCCCGTACGCCCCGGGAGCAGGTCGCCGCGTCTTGCGGGGCGCACGCTCGCCGGGCGCGAGCTTTCGCGCCGTCACCAGGAAGGCGGTGTGGCCGATCATCTTGTGACCCGGCCGGACCGCGAGGCCCTCGACGTGCCAGTCGCGTACCAGCGTCTCCCACGCCTGCGGCTCGGTGAAGCCGCCGTGGGCGCGGACCGTCTCGACGAAACGGGACAGCTGCGTGGTGGTCGCGACGTAGGCGCAGACCATGCCGCCGGGATAGAGCGCGTCGGCGGTGGCGTCGATGCACTC
Organism: Nocardioides sp. NPDC006273; assembly: GCF_040613495.1. Taxonomy (NCBI): domain Bacteria; kingdom Bacillati; phylum Actinomycetota; class Actinomycetes; order Propionibacteriales; family Nocardioidaceae; genus Nocardioides; species Nocardioides sp. NPDC006273. Next base: position 2,407 of record NZ_JBEXSD010000083.1, read on the forward strand.
CCACGGGGCGAGCATGTCGAGGATCAGCCGGTCGCAGCGGATCTGCTGGCGCGGGAGCTCCTCCTGGAGGTCGCCGAGGTTGAGCGACCAGTTGGGGTGCGTCTCCCCCGCCGGCGTGCCGAAGAACTGGTCGACGTTCTTGCGGGCGACCTCGGCGAACTCCTCACGACGCTCGAAGGAGGTCACCTTGCCGTAGGGTCCGACCGCGCGCAGCAGCGAGCAGGTCAGGGCGCCGGAGCCGACCCCGGCCTCGACCACGGAGGCACCGGGGAAGATGTCGGCCATCGCGACGATCTGGGCGGCGTCCTTCGGGTAGACCACGGCGGCACCACGCGGCATGGAGACGACGAACTCGCTCAGCAGCGGGCGGAAGACCAGGTACTCACCGCCGGTGGAGGCGGTGACCGTGAAGCCCTCTTCGCGGCCGATCAGCTCGTCGTGGTCGATGTGGCCCTTGTTGGAGAAGAAGCGCTTGCCGGCGACGAGCTCGAAGTTGTGGCGGCGACCCTTGGTGTCGGTCAGCCGCACCCACTCGCCCTCACGGAGCGGCCCTCGGTGCACGCCCGCTCGGGCCTCTACCGGAATGTCTGGGATATCAGCGCTTGCCACCCGCCGAGGTTATCCGTTTCCCGGGCGAACCCGGCAAACCGCGATCCCTATGCCCCCGCGCGGAAGGCCGCGTCGACGTCGGAGGTCACGAGTACGCCGTAGATCGAGCCGTCCGGCTCGACCAGGAGGTATTCGGGGGCCGGGGCCTTCGAGATCGCCTGGATGAGCTCCTCGCCGTCGATGTCGGCCGGAAGGGTGAGGCCATCCTCGAGCCGGCGGGTGACCGTCGAGGTGGCCATCCACGGGCGGCGGTCCTCCGGCGTCGCCAGCAGCGCGCCCTCGTGCACGAGACCGATCGGCTCTCCGCCGCTGGTCACGGTGACGATACTGCCGGCCTCGGCCTCGTGGGCGCGGCGTACGGCCTCGGAGAGCGGGAGATCGGCGGGCACGGCCAGGGTGCGGCGGGCGAGGTCGCGGGCGACGAGGAGCGGGAGCCGGAGGCGTACCTTCGCCGACGTGATCGCCGCGGAGGCACCGCTCCAGAGGAAGACGCCGATGATCACGGCGAGGACGTAGCTCGTGAGGCGGGGCTCGATACCGAAGATCTGGCCCTGGATGAAGGGCCACAGCAGCACGACGAACGAGAGCACCCGCCCAGCCCAGCCGGCAACGATGCTGCCGCGGTTGATGTTGCCGGTCGCGCTCCATACGCCGGCCTTGAGCATCCGGCCGCCGTCGAGGGGCAGGCCGGGGACGAGGTTGAGCACGCCCACCAACAGGTTGGTGACCCACAGCCCCGTGATGAACAGTCCGATCAGGCCCTCCGGGGTGAGGAAGGAGACGCCGAAGGCAGCGGCAGCGACGGCCAGCGAGGCCAGCGGACCGACGACGGCGATCCAGAACTCGTCGCGCGGGCGCTTCGCCTCGCGTTCGACGGCGGTCGCGCCACCGAGGAAGTGGAGCATGATCACACCCACGGGATAGCCCAGGCGTCTGGCGACGACCGCGTGGGCCGCCTCGTGCAGCAGCACCGCGCCGTAGAGGACGATCGCGAACACGAAGCCCGCGACGTACGCCAGCGGGCCCAGGCCCGGCTCCACGGCCTCGATCTGGGGCGCCATCAGCCAGGCGATCAGTGCCGCGATCAGGAACCAGGACGGCGTCACCAGGACGGCGCTGCCGGCGATGGAGCCGACCTTGATCGTGCCCGGGACGCGAGAGGCGGGCGCCGCTTCGACCGGCTTGTCGCCGTCGGGGCGTGGGTCGGGGTCTGCCACGTTCCGAGCGTACTTGAGCGGCGGTTGCGGGGCGGCGCCGACCCAGTGGGCATGTCTCCTCGGCGCGCGCCCAGGTCTCGACCCGCTCGACCTCCTCCCGTTGCCCGGCGCAAGGGCCGGGCAGGCTCGGATGTCGGTGCCTGCCAATAGTGTCGCCCTCATGAGCACCTCACCAGCCGACGCACAGTCGACCCCGGTTGACGGCGTCAACGTGCTGGGCTCGCTCTCGCCGAGCCGTGCGAGCGACTTCACCTCGTGCCCGTTGCTCTACCGGTTCCGCACCATCGACCGGCTCCCCGAGCCGCCCTCGGAGGCGGCCGCGCGCGGGACCGTGGTGCACAAGGTCCTCGAGGACCTCTTCGACCTGCCCGCTCCCGAGCGCACGCCCCGGCAGGCGAGATCGATGGTGGAGCAGGCATGGGAGGACGTACGCAGCCTCGACCCGTCGCTCGCGACCCTGTTCACCTCGGGGGCCGACGGCGCGGAGGAGGGCTGGCTGGACTCGTGCCGCCAGGTGCTGCGGCGCTACTTCGACCTGGAGGACCCGCGCCGCCTCGAGCCCGCCGAGCGCGAGCACTACGTGGAGGCGCTGCTCGACTCCAAGCTGCTCCTGCGGGGCTTCATCGACCGCGTCGACGTCGCCGCCGACGGGCGGATCAGAGTGGTGGACTACAAGAGCGGCCGCGTGCCCAGCGAGGCGTACGAGGCGAAGGCGCTGTTCCAGCTGAAGTTCTACGCCTTGGTGATCTGGCGCACCCGCGGGATCGTGCCGGCGATGCTCCAGCTGATCTACCTGGGCAGCGGCGACATCCTTCGCTACGTGCCCGACGAGGACGACCTGCTGGCGACCGAGCGCAAGGCCGAGGCGATCTGGCGAGCGATCCGCCTCGCCCAGGAGACCGGCGAGTGGCTGCCGAACCCAGGCAAGCTGTGCGACTGGTGTGCTCACAAGTCGCTGTGCCCCTCCTTCGGGGGCACTTCTCCCCCGCTGCCGGCGATCCCGGGCCCTGTCTCCGCAGGCGACGACGTCGACCTGGACTAGGGGCGCCGGCGCCCGCGCTAGGCGCGTCTACCAGGATCGACCGGTTGCGCGAGTTATCGTCGCGACGGATGTGACGGGTGTGCTTGGCTGAGGGAGGTGCGGCTGCTCGTGGTCTCGACAGGCCCGCCGACCGGGGGCGCGAACCAGTCTCGGCATCGGCCCGACATCCAGGGGCTCCGCGCGATCGCGGTGCTCGCGGTCGTCGCGGTGCACGTCGGGTTCGGATCGCTGACCGGCGGATTCGTCGGCGTCGATGTCTTCTTCGCGATCTCCGGCTTCCTGATCACCCAGCAGCTGATGCGGCAGGTGCGCACCGAGGGCGGGATCAGCCTGCTCGGCTTCTACGCGCGCCGGGCCCGCCGGATCCTGCCTGCCGCGACCCTGGTCCTGCTGGCCACGGTCGTCTACGCCGCCCTCTTCCTCGGCTTCGTACGCACCCGCGAGATCGCCCTCGACGCGCTGTGGTCGGCAGCGTTCGCCGCCAACTTCCGGTTCGCATCGCTGGAGACCGACTACTTCTCGGCCGCGCTGCCGCCGTCGCCCCTGCAGCACTTCTGGTCCCTGGCGGTCGAGGAGCAGTTCTACCTCGTGTGGCCGCTGGTGATCCTGGGGTGCCTGTGGGCGATGAAGCGCCGGGCAGGTGCCGACGAGCTCGATCCGCGCGACCAGCGGGCGCGCCGGCGGGTGCTGGTCATCGCCCTGGGCGTTGGCATCGTGGCATCGCTGCTCGCCTCCGCGGTGCTGACCCGGACCAGCCCGGAGGCGGCGTACTTCTCCCCGTTCACCCGCGCCTGGGAGCTCGGCCTCGGTGCGATCGCGGCGATCGCGTTCCGCGACAACGGGCCTCAGGACGCCACCGCGCGCTGGCGGGCGCAGGTGCTGTCGGCCTTCGGGATGTTCTTCATCCTCTGCGCGTGCCTGCAGTTCAACGACGCCACCCCGTTCCCGGGGACACCGGCGCTCGTCCCGGTGCTCGGCAGCGTCTTCATCATCGTGGCCGGGACGCTATGGCACGGCCCGACGGTGGTCGGTCGGCTGCTCTCGGTGCGGCCGCTGCAGGTCATCGGCAACTGGTCCTACTCGCTCTACCTGTGGCACTTCCCGGTGCTCGTCCTCGCCGAGCTGCAGCTCGGCCGCGAGCTGCACTGGTGGGAGCAGGTGCTGCTCGTCGCGCTGGCGTTCGGCCTGGCGGGACTCTCCTACCGCCTCGTCGAGGAGCCTTTCCGGCGCGGCATCCTGTGGCAGCGCCCGGCCTTCGGACGCGCCGGGACGCTCGGCCCCGTGGCGCTCTATCCATTGAGCATCACCCTGGTCGCGGTGACCTGCTTCGCGGCCAACACCTACGCCACCGGAACCGCGCGTGACGGTTACGAGCCGGCCATCACCCTGGCCGAGGCCGACGCCTCCGCCGAGCGGTCGAGGAAACCCAGTCAGTCCAGTCAGCCCAAGAGCCCCACATCGAGCCCCACATCGAGCGCCGCACCGCCCGCCGCCAAGCCGCAGGACCCCGACCCGCTCCCCTCGCTGCTGAAGGCCTCGGTGCTCGCGGCCCGCAAGAACCAGCCGATCCCAACCAACCTGAAGCCCGGGCTCACCAACCTCTCCGACGACGTGGAGTCGGTCGGCGAGTGCAACTACTACTCGACGAAGGTGCGCAAGCTGTGCCCGCGCGGAGATGCAGACGCCGAGAAGACGATCGTGGTCATCGGCGACTCCCACGCCCGTCACTGGACGCCCGCGCTCGAGGAGATCGCCGAACGCTCCGGCTATCGGGCCTACATGCTGGCGATGCCCCAGTGCACGGTCTCCCTGGTGACACCCGACAAGCTCGACAGCACCGACCCGATGACCTCCTGCGACGACTTCCACGACTTCATGCTCTCGACGGTCAAGAAGCTCCGCCCCGACCTGCTCCTGATCTCCTCGCGCCCGATCAGCGCCGCCTACCACGACTCCGCCGGCCGCCACACCGACCGCGCGGACGTACGCCGCGCCGTCTACCGCGGCTACCAGCGTCTGCTGGCCCAGGTGAAGCCGGCCGCCAAGCGCACCGTGTGGCTACGGGACGTGCCGGCGATCGAGTTCGACCCGGCCACCTGCCTGAGCAGCAACAAGACGCTCTCGCCCTGCACCTACAAGCCGCTCGCGAGCCAGCAGGACGGCGCCGACCTGCAGATGCAGGCGGCCAAGTCGGCCCGGGTGGAGACTCTCGATCTCGACGACATGTTCTGCGACAGCGCCGGCATCTGCACCACGGTCGTCGGCGACACGATCACTCACCGCGACGGCCATCACCTCACCGCGACCTACTCCGAGCAGCTCGGTCGCACCCTCGGAGAGCGGCTCAAGGTCTGGTGAAGCCCAGGGCGGCGCTCGGTCACCCGGCGTCGGGCTCCGGTGGCGTCTCGGCGCCGTCACCCTCCGCGCTTCGCGCGGTCACTCCCTCGGTCTTCTCGTCGCGGTCGGCCCATTCCAGCAACGGCTCGATCGAGAACGGATGGTCGTCGATGTCGGCGTGCAGATCTCCGATCTCCGCGAACCGCGCCGGCACCGTACGCATCGTGAAGTCGCGCGGGTCGACGTCCTTGGTCTCCTCCCAGGTGATCGGGGTGGAGACGCGGCCGTCGGCGACGCCGCGGATCGAGTAGGCGCAAGCGATCGTGTGGTCCCGGGTGTTCTGGTTGAAGTCGACGAACAGCTGCGCCGGGTCACGGTCCTTGCGCCACCAGGCTGTGGTGACCAGCTTGGGTGCCCTGCGCTCGACCTCGCGGGCGAAGGCGTGCGCGGCACGGCGTACGTCAGCGAAGCCGTGCTCGGCCGGGATCCGGACGTAGACGTGCATTCCCGAGCCGCCGCTGGTCTTCGGGTAGCCGACCGCGCCGAGCTCGTCGAGAAGCTCGCGGACGACGCCGGCGACGGTCTGCACGGTCGAGAACGGGCAGTCGGGGCCGGGGTCGAGATCGATGCGCCACTCGTCGGGCTTCTCGGTGTCCTCGCGGCGGCTGTTCCACGGGTGGAACTCGACGGTCGACATCTGGACGGCCCAGATCACCGCGCCGAGCTCGGTCACGCAGAGCTCGTCGGCGGTGCGGCCCCAGCGCGGGAAGTAGAGGCGTACGGTCTCGACCCAGTCGGGCGCCCCTTGCGGCAGCCGCTTCTGGTGCACCTTCGGCCCTTCCAGGCCCTTGGGGAAACGGTGCAGCATGCACGGGCGCTCCCACAGGGCGTTGACGATCCCCGGGCCGACGGCGAGGTAGTACTGCGCCACGTCGAGCTTGGTCGCACCGGTCTCAGGGAAATAGACGCGATCAGGGTTGGAGAGCCTGACGACACGGTTGTCCACCTCGATCTCCACCGACGGCGATGCCTTGGCCATGCTCGCCAGCGTAGGCCACGGATGCGCCCCTCGGGTTCGTACCGACCTCGAGGAGTCCGCCCCGCCTATATTCAGGGCATGGACTTCGACCAGCCTCCTGTCGTGCGCGTTGCGGCAGACCCCGAGCGCGGACCGCTGGTGCCGGGCGAGTGGCCAATGACCATTCCCGCCGTCGCACAGCTCGTCGAGAAGGGTCTGGAGCTCGCCGATGGCGTCACATTCCTGGTCGGTGAGAACGGCTCAGGAAAGTCGACCATCGTAGAGGCCGTCGCGATGGCGTACGGCCTCAATCCCGAAGGCGGCTCGAGCCAGAGCCGACACACGACCCGGGAATCGGAGTCACCGCTGAGCAGAGTCCTGCGCCTCGAACGCGGTCTGGGCGCCGCTCGCTGGGGCTTCTTCCTCCGTGCGGAGACGATGCATGGCTGGTACACGTACATGGAGGAGAACTCGAAGGAGCTCCCCACGCCACCGCGGGGCGAGCCCAAGTTCCACGAGATGAGCCACGGCGAGTCCTTCCTCGAGGTGCTGGGGCGCCGCTTCGACGCCCCCGGCTTCTACTGCCTCGATGAGCCCGAGGCGGCTCTGTCCTTCATGTCCACGATGGGGTTGATCGCCACCCTCGACAATGTGGTGCAGGACGGCGGGCAGGTGCTCTGTGCCACCCACTCCCCCGTGCTCGCCGCGATGCCCGGGGCCACCGTTCTCGAGGTCGGCAACTGGGGACTGCGCGAAACGACATGGGAAGACCTAGAGCTCGTACGCCACTGGCGCAACTACCTCGACGATCCGCGCCGCTACCTACGCCACATCTTCGACTGAGAACTCACGCGGGTCCAGGTAGGTCACACCGGGGTGCGCCGCAGCAGCGCCAGGAACATCGCGTCGGTGCCGTGGCGGTGTGGCCACAGCTGCACGGTGCCTGTCATCGGCCCGGCGCTGTCGGGCACGGTGCCGACGGTGGCGCCGATCGGCTCGAGGGTGACATCGGATCGCTCCTCGAGCACGCTCTGCACCACGCCCTTCGTCTCGGCCATGACCGGCGAGCAGGTCGCGTAGAGTACGACACCGCCCGGCCTGGTCAGGTCGATCGCCCGGTCGAGCAGGGAGCGCTGGAGCTCGACGAGGACGTCCAGGTCGGCCGTGGCCCGACGCCAGCGCGCCTCCGGCCGGCGACGTAGCGCCCCCAGCCCGGTGCACGGGGCGTCGACGAGGACCCGGTCGAACGTCGCGTCCTTGAACGGCGGCCTGGTCCCGTCGCCCGCCACGACTCCGGCGGTCCCGTCCACATGCGTGCCGGCTGATCGGTCGGTCAGGTTGGCGAGGACGAGTCCGGCACGGTGCGGCTGGCGCTCGTTGGCGACCAGCACAGCGCCCTGTTGCGCTGCCAGCGCGGCCAGCAGCGCCGACTTGCCACCGGGCCCGGCGCACAGGTCCAGCCACGCCTCCGTCCCGGAGTCCTGCCGGTCGAGTTCCGCCTCGGCCAGAGCGATGGCCACGAGCTGCGACCCCTCGTCCTGCACCCCGGCGCGTCCGTCCGCGACGGCGGCGATCCCTGCCGGCGAACCGGACTCGAGCGTGACACCGAAGGGCGAATAGGGCGTGGGCGTGCCGCCCAGCTCGTCGAGCGTCACCCGTCCCGGACGAGCGACCAGCGTGACCGACGGGGGCACGTTGTCGGCCTCGAGCAGCGCGTCGACCTGATCGCGACCGACGGCCTCGGCGAGCCGCTCGACGACCCACCGCGGGTGGCTGAACGCGACCGCGGCCCAGCCGTCGTGGTCCTTCTCTCGCGCGGGCGCGACCTCGGCGACCCACTCGTCGAGGGACTTGCGGGTGACCTTGCGCAGCACGGCGTTGACGAAGCCCGCAGGCCCCTGCCCGACCTTCGATCGGGTCAGGTCGACGGTGGTCGAGATCGCGGCATGGTCGGGCACCCGCATCGACAGCACCTGGTGTGCCCCCAGCCGCAGCACGTCGAGCACCTTCGCCTCGACCTTGGCCAGCGGCCGGTCGATGCAGGCGGCCAGCACCGCGTCGTAGGTGCCCTGCTGCCTCAGCGTCCCCGAGGCCAGCTCGGTGGCGAAGGCCGCGTCGCGACCCTCCAGGCCGAGACGGCCGAGGACGTGGGGCAGCACCAGATTGGCGTACGCCTCGTCGACCCGCACGGCCTTCAGCACCTCGAACGCGGCGAGCCGAGCCGGATCGACGGGCTTGGTGCTGCCCCGCGCGCCGGATCGACGCGGCCCCTTTGGCCCCCTGCCGGCCCCTGAACGCCTACCCGGCTGTGTCCTATTCGAAGGCGACACCGGACTCCAGACGTACGCCGCGGGCCCAGTCCGCCGCCGGCATCTCTTTCTTGCCGAACGCCTTCACGCGGTCGAGGCGGACCGCTGTCGTGCCGGTGCCGACGAGGACCTCGTTCTTGCGGACGACCAGCTCCCCGGGCGTCGCCGTGTCCTCGGTCATCGTGACCGGCCCGACCTTGAACCGCTCGCCGTCGAGCAGCGTCCAGGCGCCCGGCGCCGGGGTGCAGGCGCGGATCTGCCGGTCGATGGAGACCGCGTTCTGCGACCAGTCGACCTGGGCGTCCTCGACGGTGATCTTGTCTGCGTAGGAGACCCCCTCGGCCGGCTGCTCGCGCGCTTCCAGGGAGCCGTCCTCGATCCCGTCGAGCGTCGAGACCAGTAGCCCGGCGCCACCCTCGGTGAGCTTCTCGAAGAGCGAGCCGGAGGTCTCCCCCGGCGCAAGCGCCTGCGTCATGGTGCCGAAGACCGGGCCGGCGTCCATCGCCTTCACGATCCGGAACGTGGTGGCCCCGGAGATCTCCTCGCCGGCCCAGACCGCGCGCTGCACCGGCGCGGCGCCGCGGTAGGCCGGCAGGAGCGAGAAGTGCAGGTTGACCCAGCCGTGGGGCGGGATGTCGAGCGCCGACTGCGGCAGCATCGCACCGTAGGCGACCACCGGGCAGCAGTCGGGCTCGAGCGCCTTCAGCGCGGCCTGGAACTCGGGCTCGCGGGGATGCTCCGGCTTGAGCACCGGCACCCCGAGCTCCTCGGCCCGCTGGGCCACCGGCGAGGGCACCAGTCGCTTGCTGCGTCCCTGCGCGGCATCGGGCCGGGTGACGACACCGACGAGCTCGTGGCGCGAGTCTGCGATCGCGTCCAGGGAGGGGACGGCCACCTCGGGCGTGCCCGCGAAGACGACCCGCATCAGAACCCGAACCCGTTCGTGGCGTGCGGCGAGATCTTCACCTTCGGCTTCTCCAGGCCGAACCACTCCGACTGCCGGATCTCCTTCATCGCCGCCTTGCGCGCCGCCTCGTCGAGACGGTCGATGAAGAGGATGCCGTCGAGGTGGTCGGTCTCGTGCTGGATGGCCCTGGCGAGCAGCTCGGAGCCTTCGATCGTGACCGGCTCGCCGTGCATGTCGAAGCCCTTCGCCACCACCGACAGGGCGCGGCGGCAGTCGAAGGTTAGGTCGGGCAGCGACAGGCAGCCCTCTGAACCGTCCTGAGTCTCATCCGACAGGGTCAGGTTCGGGTTGACCAGATGGCCGACCTCGCCGTCGACGTACCAGGTGAAGACCCGCAGGCTCACCCCGATCTGCGGAGCGGCCAGCCCGGCGCCGGGCGCCTCGAGCATGGTGTCGGTCAGATCGGCGACGAGCTTGCGCAGCTCCTTGTCGAAGTCGACGACCTCGATCGCTGGCTTGCGCAGCACTGGGTCGCCGAAGAGTCGGATGGGCTGGACTGCCACTGTTCTCCTAGGTGGTCGAGCGTGTCGGGACCACAATACGTGGGCTGAGGGCCAGGCCCAGATCCGCTCAGAGCGTCGGCGGATCCACCTGGACCCGGACGGGGTCGAGCTTGCGGGCCGACCGCACCCGCTGCAGCTCCCCGAGCGCCTCGGTGAGCTTGGTCCCGAGGGTGCGCGGCACCCGTACGACCGCGCGCAGCCGCGGGTCTCCGGTGGAGGTCGGCTCGGCGGGGACCGGGCCCAGCACCTCGGCGCCCTGCGGCAGTGCCAGCAGGGTGAGCGCGTCGTCGAGCGCGCCGGGCGTTCCGGTGATGGTGGCCAGCCTCGATGCCGGCGGGAGGTGGGCCTCCTGCCGTGCGGACGCCTCCCGCTGGGCGAACCCGGGCTGGTCCCACCGCACCAGCGCCTGCAGCACCGGCAGCGCGGGGTCACCGACGACCAGCACCCGCCCGCCTGGGCGCACCAGCCCGGCGGCGTTGCTCCACCGCCGCAGCGCCTCCTCGTCGGTGCGCAGGTCCGGTCGCCCCAGCAGCAGCCAGGTGTCGAGCAGGAGCACCGCCGCATACCCACCGTCGGCGACGGGCTCGGCGCCGATGGTCGCGACCACGATCGCCGGCGCGTCCGGCACGGTCTGCCTGACCGCACCGGCCGAGGAGGTCACCACTCGAGTGCCGGCGAAGGATCGGCCCATCTCCTCGGCGGTACGCGCCTCGCCGATGATCGGGGCCCGCAGCCCGAACCCGCCGCAGGCACCACACGCCCAGGCCGTCTCGGTGTGACCGCACCAGCCGCAGGTCGGGGGCGCGGCCGGTCCGCGGAGCTGCAGCGGCCCCTGACAGGCAGGACACCTGGCCGGCGTACGGCATCGGTCGCAGGCCAGCGAGGCGGCATAGCCCCGGCGCGGGGTCTGCAGCAGGACCGGTCCGGCGGCGAGGGCGGCGCGGATCACCTCGTGGGCCTCGCGGGGCACCCGGGACGCACGGGTGAGCGGGTCCTTCTCGAGGTCGAAGTCGGTGTCACCGGTGATCTCGATGCTCACTCGCTGCCTGGCCAGGGCGCGCGTCGGTCGGATCTCCTGCGCCCAGCCGGTCTCGGTCAGGAAACCGGCCTCCACGGTCCGGGAGAAGCCGCCCACGAGTGCGGCCGCCTGCTCCTGCTCGGCTCGCAGGAGCAGTACGTCGCGAGCGTGCGGATAGGGCGAACGCTGTTCGGCGAGCAGGTCGTCGCCGTCGTCCCAGACGACCACCAGGCCCAGGTCGTGCACCGGCGCGAAGGCGGCCGCGCGGGTGCCGATCGCCACCTTGACCGCGCCCCGGGAGACCCGCAGGAACTCCCGGTAGCGCTGGGCCGGGCCGGCGTCGGCGGCCAGCACGGCATGCTGCCCCTCCCCCAGCACCTTCGTCATCGCCGCGTCGAGACGGGCGAGATCCTTCCAGTCCGGCACCACGACCAGCGCGCCGCGACCGGAGTCCAGCGTCGCGGCGGCCGCGTGAGCGATCAGGTCGGCGTGGTCGCTGCCGGCCGCGGCGTGCCAGACCGCGCGCGGGGCGCCGCCGGAGGAGAGATGTCGCAGGAACGCGGCCGCCGGCTCGTGGCCGGCCCACGCCGCCGCAGCAGCGGCGGCGTCGAACCGATGCCCGGCGGGGGCGGCCGAGGACGCCTCCTTCTCGGTCGAGGCGTGCCGCGGCGGGACCGCGAGCCGAAGCACGTCGGCCCGGGCACCCGCGTAACGCCGGGCGACCGAGTCGCTCAGCGCGGCCACCTGCGACGTGAGCACAACTTCCGAGCTCACCACCCGCTTGAGCGGCTGCAGGTTGGCGATCTCGGAGGCCTCCGCCCGCGCCACGACGTAGCCGTCGACGTCCTTGGGCCCGAACCGCACCTTGACCCGCACCCCGGGGCGCGCCTCCTCGGCCATCGAGACCGGGACCGCGTAGTCGAACGGCTTGTCCAGGTGGGCCATCGGCAGGTCGACCAGGACCTTGGCGACGGGATCGACCTCGGCGACGGACGCCTCCGCGGCCTTCCGCGCCCGGGTGGCAGCGGCTTTCGCGCGCCCCTCCTTCACCCGGTCGCGAACCAGCCCGGGCAGCTCCAGCTCGGCTGCCCCGGCTGCCTCCTGCGGTCCCCGGCTCACAACCGACATTCCTACCAGCCCGCGCCGACATCCGAGCCTTGCCCGGCGCTTGCGTCGGGCAAACGGGAGGAGATCGAACCCGCGAAGCGGGTGAGCTTGCGAACCCGCGAAGCGGGTCGAGATCAACAGTCGACTTCGGCTCGTCCTGACCCAGAACCACGCCGAGTCGGCGCGTTAGAACGCGCCGACTCGGCGAAAGGCGGTGCGGCGTGTCAGGCCCCGGCGGCAGCCTTGAGCGCGTCGGCACGGTCGGTGCGCTCCCAGGTGAACTCGGGGAGCTCGCGGCCGAAGTGACCGTAGGCAGCGGTCTTGGCGTAGATCGGGCGGAGCAGGTCGAGGTCGCGCAGGATCGCGGCCGGGCGGAGGTCGAAGACCTCCAGGACGGCCTTCTGGATGTTGGCCTCGGGCACGGTGTGGGTGCCGAAGGTCTCCACGAAGACACCGACGGGCTGGGCCTTGCCGATGGCGTAGGCGACCTGGACCTCGGCGCGACGGGCCAGGCCCGCGGCGACGATGTTCTTCGCCACCCAGCGCATGGCGTACGCGGCCGACCGGTCGACCTTCGAGGGGTCCTTGCCGGAGAAGGCGCCGCCGCCGTGGCGAGCCATGCCGCCGTAGGTGTCGACGATGATCTTGCGGCCGGTCAGTCCGGCGTCGCCCATCGGGCCGCCGACAACGAAGCGTCCGGTCGGGTTGATGTGGAGCTTGTAGCCGTCGAAGGGGACCGAGGCCTTGAACTGCTCGAGGACGGGCTCGATGACGTACTTGGTGATGTCGGCGTGCAGCTGCTCCTGGGTGGTCTCCTCGGAGTGCTGGGTCGAGAGGACGACGGTGTCCACACGGACGGCGCGGCCCTCGTCGTCGTACTCGATCGTGACCTGGGTCTTGCCGTCGGGACGCAGGTAGTCCAGCGTGCCGTCCTTGCGAACCGCGGTCAGCTTCTCGGCCAGCGTCTGCGCCATCTTGATCGGCAGCGGGAACAGCTCGGGCGTGTCGTCGCAGGCGTAGCCGAACATCAGGCCCTGGTCGCCCGCGCCCTGCAGGTCCAGCTCGTCGACCGAGCTGTCGAGGCGGTGCTCCTCGGCGGTGTCGACACCCTGGGCGATGTCCTGGCTCTGCGCACCGATGGCGACCTGCACACCGCAGGAGTGACCGTCGAAGCCCTTGAGGGAGGAGTCGTAGCCGATGTCGAGGATCTTCTGACGCACGAGCTGAGCGACCGGCGCGTAGGCGTCGGTGGTCACCTCGCCGGCCACGACGACCAGCCCGGTGGTGAGCAGGGTCTCGACGGCCACCCGGCTCTTGGGGTCGTGCTCGAGCAGGTAGTCGAGCACGGTGTCGCTGATCTGGTCGGCGATCTTGTCCGGGTGCCCCTCGGTCACCGACTCCGACGTGAAGAGACGTCCGGTCACGTGTAGCTCCGTTTCACAGGTTCGTGTGGGTGTTCAGGTAAGAAACGTCAGACGTTCTGGTCGACAAACATAGACCCCGAACCCCAGGACCGTTGGGCTGGTCCTCATCGTGGCGCGTGGCGTGTCGTCAGTTTGTGGGGTGTTCATCCATTCGTAAGACGATCTGGTCCCAGATCACCTCGGCAAGAGCGGATTTGGCCCCTTCGGCGACGTCGACGTGGCCGCCGTCGGCCCCCAGGATGACAGCCTTGTTGACCTCGCTGCCGAAGACGGCGCCGCCGCTGACGTCGTTGACGACGAGCAGGTCGCAGCCCTTCCGCTTCAGCTTGGCCGCGGCCAGATCGAGCACCGAGCCGGTCTCGTCGCCGGTCTCGGCCGCGAAGCCCACCACGATCTGCCTCGGCTTGGTGCGGTGGTGGGAGATCTCGGCCAGGATGTCCGGGTTCTGCATCAGCTCGATCGTCGGCGCCGACACGTCGGCGGCCTTCTTGATCTTGGCCTCGCTCACCCCCGTCGGGCGGAAGTCGGCCGGGGCGGCGGCCATGACCACCGCGTCCGCACCTGCGGCCGCGGAGACCACGGCGTCGCGCAGCTCGGCGGTGGTGCCGACACGTACGACCTTCAGGCCGGCCGGGTCGGGCAGGGTCACGTTCGCGGCGACCAAGGTGACCTCGGCCCCACGGGCGGCCGCCGCACGAGCGATCGCGTAGCCCTGGAGCCCGGAGGACCGGTTGCCGAGGAAGCGGACCGGGTCCAGGTACTCGCGGGTGCCGCCGGCGGAGACCACGACGTGACGACCGGCGAGGTCCGCTCGGCCGCCGTGGGTGAGCACGGCACGGGAGAGCTCGAAGATCTCGGCCGGCTCGGGCAGTCGGCCCTTGCCGGTGTCCTTACCGGTCAGCCGGCCCTCGGCGGGCTCGATCACGATGTTGCCGCGCTCGCGCAGCGTGGCCACGTTTGCCTGGGTGGCTGGGTGCTCCCACATCTCGGTGTGCATCGCCGGGGCGAACACGACCGGACAGCGCGCGGTGAGAAGTACGTTGCTGAGCAGGTCGTCCGCGAGGCCGTGGGCCGCGCGGGCGAGCGTGTTGGCGGTCGCGGGCGCGACCACGACGAGGTCGGCCTGCTGCCCGATGCGTACGTGCGGGACCTCGGTGATGTTCTCGAAGACGCCGGTGGCGATCTCCTTGCCCGACAGCGCCGCCCAGGTGGGGGCGCCGACGAACTCGAGGGCGGAGGCCGTGGGGACCACGGTCACGTCATGGCCGGACTCGGTGAACCGGCGCAGCAGCTCGGCCGCCTTGTAGGCGGCGATGCCGCCGGCGACCCCTAAGACCACTTTCGGCCGCCGCTCGTCGAGAGCGGCGGCCGGGGTGGTGCTGTTGGTGGACAGCGGAAGACCTGAGGATCAGGCTTCGGCGGCGGGCGCTTGGGCAGCAGCCGCCTGAGCAGCGGCCTGAGCAGCCAGCTCGGCCGGGTCGATGTCCTCGCAGGTCAGCAGGTCCTCGTTGATCTCGCGCAGCGCGATAGAGAGGGGCTTCTCCTGGACGTGGGTGTCGACGAGGGGGCCGACGTACTCCAGCAGGCCCTCCCCGAGCTGCGAGTAGTAGGCGTTGATCTGGCGAGCCCGCTGGGCGCTGTAGAGAACCAGCTTGTACTTGCTGTCGGTCTTCGTCAGCAGGTCGTCGATCGAGGGGTTGGTCACGCCCTGGGCGTCGATCTGAGGGGCAGCCACGTGAGCCTCACTTGTCGGCTTGGTCGGATTTCTTGCTCGGAAGCCCGAGCGTCATCAAGGTTACCAACTCATCGGCTGCCTGATGAACTTCGTGGTTGACGATGGTGACGTCGAACTCCTTCTCCGCCGCCAGCTCGACCCGCGCCGTCTGCAGACGCCGCTCGCGTTCTGCCTCGGTCTCGGTGCCACGACCGACCAGTCGACGGACGAGCTCTTCCCAGCTCGGCGGGGCCAGAAACACGAAGATGGCCTCGGGCATGGTCTCGCGCACGAGCCGGGCGCCCTGCAGGTCGATCTCGAGCATCGCCGGGCGACCCTCGGCCAGCGCCTTGTCGACGGGGCCGCGAGGGGTGCCGTAGCGCGCCATGTTGTGGACCGTGGCCCACTCCAGGAGTTCGCCGCCGGCGATCATGGCGTCGAACTCCTCGTCGGAGACGAACAGGTAGTGCACCCCGTTGACCTCGCCCTCGCGAGGCTTCCGGGTCGTCGCCGAGACGGACAAGAAGACCTCGGGGTGGCCGTCACGTACCGCTGCGGAGACGGTGCCCTTGCCGACCGCGGTCGGGCCGGCAAGGACGACCAGTCGGTTTTCCTGGCTCTCGCCCGCTCCAGCCGTGGTCTTCTCGTCCGTCATCAGACTCATCGCCGAGAGAACTCCTCGACCAACGCGGCCACCTGCTTGGGGCCGAGGCCCTGCACACGGCGGCTCATCGCGATGCCGAGACGCTCCATCATCTGGGTCGCCCGCACCTCACCGAGGCCGGGGTGGGAGGTGAGCAGGTCGATGACCTTCATCTTGCCGACGACCTCGTTCTTCTTCCCCTCCTCGATGACCTCGGCGACGGACATGCCGCCAGTGCGGACCTTGTTCTTGACAGCAGCCCGCTCCTGGCGCGACGCCGCGGCTTTCGCCAGCGCGGCAGCGCGCTGTTCAGGGGTGATGTCCGGAGGCAGAGCCACGAAGACTCCCTTTCACGTTCAAGTATGTAGTCGACAGGGCAACCGGGTCGCGCGGTACTAGGGATCGAGCCCCCCGGCTGAGCGCTGAAATAAGCGCTCGCGCCAATCTAGCCATTACGTTGCCGCAGCGGCAATCGGGGTCGCCTAACTCGCGTCCATCTGGTTTCCAGCCGGTTCACAGGGTCAGCGAGGTGTGGCAGACATCTCGCGCCTGCTGCTGGACGCGTACGGATGCCTCCTGTGTCTTCGTGCTGCTCACCTGCGTGGCCGCGTCGGCGATCTTCTTCGCCTCGGCCGCGGAGACCCCCTCCGGCGGCTCTCCGTTGTCGAAGTCGTCGGCGCTGACACCAGCTTCCTTCAAGGCGCCGCTGAGTCCGGAGATCGCGGTGTTGAGCGTCTTCCAGTCCTTCCTGATGTCCTCAGGTGCGTTGCGCTCGAGGTCCTCGACTCGGGCCTGGCCAAGGATGGCTGCGCACGCGCTGAGGCCGTGACCTCTGCATCCGTCGCTACCAGTGCAGGTCGTGGAGCGTGCTGATGCGGCG